>DATEEV010000001.1:0-5154 GCA_035281005.1 Microthrixaceae bacterium
GCCCGGTGTTCCGGACGCAGACGCCCGAGCGTTCGACCTGCCGACGCTGGTGTTCCGCAGCGGCGTGAGCGACATGCACCACACGAGGGTCACGTCCGAGACCCTGGCTGCGCTGCTCCCCTCCTCGACGCTGGTGGAGCCGCCGTGGGGCGACACCGAGTGGATCGAGCGGCAGGAGGCGCGTCGGAAGGGTGAGGGGCTCTTCGCCCGCTGGCCGCTGCTCGCGCCGCAGCTGCTCGAGTGGGCCGACCGTACGATCAGCTGAAGCTCGGGGGGATGGCATCGCCTCAACTGACCGTGATGGCTCGTTCGGGGCAGTTCGCCGCGGCTTCGGCGACGTCCTCCTCGAGCTCGGCAGGCACGTCGGCGGACTCGACGACCGCGTGACCGGCCTCGTCGAGCGAGAACACCTCGGGACAGATCTCCCAGCACCGCGCATGGCCTTGGCAGACGTCCTCGTCGACGGTCACTCTCACGACAGCACCTTCATCAGGCGGGAGCGAGGGCGATGGTCGCCGGGTCGGCCGGCGTGAAGTCGTAGACGCGGGTCGCGTTGCCGACCGTGATCTTGTGCTGGATCTCCTCGGAGAGCCCGCCGAGCCACTTGCGGGCCAGGTCGACGGTGTCGGGCCAGGTCGAGTCGGAGTGCGGGTAGTCACACTCGAGCATCACGTTGTCCTCGCCGATGATGTCGAGCAGTCGCAGCCCCGCCTCGTCCTCGATGAACGTGCCGTACACGTGGTCGCGGAAGAGCTGGCGGATGTCGGTGTCCATGTCGAAGGACCCCTCGCCCATCTCCTCGCCCCGGTCGTGCGCGGCGCTCATGTTGATGTCCATGCGCGACGCCCAGAAGCGCTGCTTGTCGATCACCTGCTCGGCCCGCTCGAGGAAGTACGGGATCCAGCCGATCGAGCCCTCGGACAGGGCGATCTTCAGGTTCGGGAACCGAGCGAAGATCCCCGAGAACAGCCAGTCGAGCAACGTCCCGGCCTGGTTGGCCGCGGCCGAGTAGGCCATGAACGCGAGCGTCGGCATGTCGTCGGAGGTCCGGATGAGGTTCGACGACGAGCCGACGTGCATCGAGACCACGAAATTCGCGTCGTTGCAGGCGCTGAACACCGGGTCCCAGTAGCCGTCGTGGATCGACGGCAGGCCCAGCTTGGTGGGGTTCTCGGAGAACGCGATCGACTTGGCGCCCAGCGCCGCGGTGCGCTCGATCTCCGCCACCGCCGCGGTCGGGTCCCACAGCGGGATGATCATCATCGGGATGAACCGGCCGGGATGGGCGCCGGCGAAGTCCTCGAGGATGCAGTCGTTCCAGGCGCGGACGCAGATGAGCGCGAGCTCCTTGTCCTTCGCCTCGTGGAACACCTGGCCGCAATAGCGCGGGAACGACGGGAACATCAGCGACGACAGCACCCGGCCCTGGTCCATGTCGGCGACGCGAGCGGCGGGCTCGTAGCAGCCTTCGCGCATGTCGGCGTAGCCGATGGGCTCCGGAGAGAACTCCTCCTTCGACTTGCCGGCGACCGCGTTGAGGCCGCTGGTGATGATCTGACGGTCCTCGTACACCCAGAACTCGTCGGTGCCCTCGGTCACGAAGCGAGGCGCGGTGTCGCGGTACCTGGCCGGCACCCGCGTGCTCCAGAGGTCGGCGGGCTCGATGAGGTGGTCATCGACCGAGACGAACCAGTTGATCATCGGAATCCGTCCTCTGCTCGGGGCGCTACTCGCGTCATAAATAAGCGAACGCTCACCAACATCCTACCCCTCCCGCGCCGGTGCGGCCAGCGAGATGATCCGGTCCGCCAGGTATCGACGGTGCGCCATCGGCGACCCGAACAGCGCCCGGTCGAGGATGGCGCGCTTGAGGTGGACGTGGATGCCGCTCTCCCACGTGTAGCCGATGCCGCCGTGGAGCTGCATCGCCGATCCGACCACGTCGACCGCGGCGGCGGTGACGTACGACGCAGCCCGGGAGGTGGCCGCCGAGGCGTCCGGAGCGTCGTCGACGAGGGCCGTGACGGCGAGCGCGACCAGCTGTTCGGAGACCGAGACCTTCACGAGCATGTCCGCGCAGGCGTGCTTCACCGCCTGGAACGAGCCGATCGGCCGATCGAACTGGTGGCGGACCCCGGCGTAGGCGACCGTCGCGTCGAGCATCGCCTTCGCGAGCCCGAGCGCGTCGCAGGCGATTGCCACCGCCCCTCGGTCGAACACTGAGCGGATGCCCGTGGTTCCGTCGTCGGCCAAGCGCCAGACCGACTCCGAACCGACCGACGCGCCCTCCGCGCGCAGCGCGCCGACGACCCGCGTGCTGTCGAGCAGGACCTGCGGCTCGACCGACACCCCGGATGCGCCAGCCTCGACGTGGACGACGACGGGCACCTCGTCGGGGTCGACGGCGAGGAACAGCAGCTCGTCGACATCGGAGACGTCGAGCACGAAGTCGGCCCGGCCCTCGAGGCGGAGGCTCTCGGCGGATCGGTGCAGGCGGAACGCCGGTCGTCCGCCGACGCAACCGTCCGAGCCCTCCCATGCGGCGACCGCGACGCGGGTCTCGCCGGTCGCGATGCGTCCGAGCAGGGCGTCGCGCGCCGGCCGTGGTGCGACCAGCGCGAGCGTGCCGACGCCGAGCACCGCGGTGCTCACGTAGGGCCCCGGTGAGGCGAAGCGGCCCATCTCCTCGAGGATCACGGCGACCTCGGCGAAGGTCGCACCGGCTCCGCCCAAGGCCTCGGGCACCTCGAGCCCGAGCCATCCCGCGTCGGCGAGCTGGTCCCATGTGGCCGGCGCGGGCCCGCCGAGGATGCCGCTCGCGACGTCACGCAGCTCGTCGTGGATCTCCGCGAAGTCGGTGCTCACATTGCTCTCCACTACTGGGCGACCGGTTCGCGAGGCAGGCCGAGGCCGCGCTCGCCGATGATCGTGCGCTGGATCTCGCTCGATCCGCCCGGGATCGTCCACTCCCACGAGCCGATGAAGTCGAGCACCCAGGCCCCCGACTCCCACCCGCTCGACAGCGGCTTCTGCAACACCATCTGACCGGCCGCTCCCACGATCTCGGCACCGAAGTCGGTCATACGCTGCAGGAGCTCGCTGTAGTACAGCTTCACGATCGACGCGTCCGCCGGGCGTGTCGTGCCGGCATCGTGGCGCTCGACCAGGTCGCGGCACAGCGCGCGCAGCCCGGTCACCTCGGTCTCGAACGCGGCGAGTCGGTCCTGCACCACCCGGTCGTCGATCGGACGTTCACCGGTGACCGTCGGTCGCGCGCACGCGTCGACGAGCCAACCGAAGCCCGCGTTCCCGAGGCGCTCGGCGAGCTCCAGCATCGTCATGCCTCGCTCGGCACTGAGGGTCTCCTGGGCGACCTGCCATCCGGCGTTCTCCGGACCCACCAGGTTCTCGGCGGGGATCTCGACGTCGGTGAGGAACAGCTCGCAGAAGTGCGCCTCGCCGGTGGCCTGACGGATCGGTCGGGCGTCGACGCCGGGGGTGTTCATGTCGAGGAGGAAGTAGGAGATGCCGCGGCGCTTGGGCGCGTCGGGGTCGGTGCGGGCGAGCAGCAGGCACCAGTCGGAGTGCAGCGCGCCGCTGACCCAGAGCTTCTGACCGTTCACGACGAACGTGTCGCCCTCGCGGCGTGCCGCGGTGCGCAGGCTGGCGAGATCCGAGCCGGCCTCGGGCTCGGAGAAGCCCTGGCACCAGATCTCGCCGTCGAGGATCGCCGGCAGGTGGCGGGCTCGTTGGGCGTCGGTTCCCGCGCCGAGCAGGGTCGATGCCGCGTGGTGGATGGAGACGAACGCCAGGACCAGGCGGGGCGCGTCGGCGGCGGCGAGCTCCTGGTAGAGCACGATCTGCTCGGCCGACGACATGCCGCCGCCCCATTCGGCCGGCCAGTGTGGGACCGCGTACCCGGCGCCGCGCAACTCCTGGAACCAGGCCTTCTGGAACGAGACGAACTCCTCGCCGGTCGCGCCGGTCTGATCCGCGCGCCACGTGGCGGGCACGTGGTCGTTCGCCCAGTCGCGCACCGAGGTGCGGAACTCGTCGATCGAGTCGTCGGTCACGAGCCCTCGTCGCCGCCGAGCGCCGCGAGGCGCCGGTGGTGGTCGTCGCTCTGCATCGAGATCGCCTCCGCCGCGAACCCGGCCGGCACCGCGCCGCCGAGTGCCCGGCCGAGGTGCATGTTCACGACGCGCTTGGTGCCCCGAAGGGCCTCGACCGGCAGTCGAGCGAGCCGATCAGCGAGGGCGCGGGCCTCGTCTGCGAGCTGGTCGGGTGGGGTGGTGCGCGTGGCCAGGCCGAGCTCGACCGCGGTGGCGGCCGGGATCGGGTCACCGGTGAACAGGTATTCGCGCGAGCGCATGATCGGGCCGAGCAACGGCCAGAACGCGGCGCCCCCGTCGCCGGCGACGAGGCCGACCGGCACGTGCGGGTCGCACAGGTACGCGTTCTCCGCCATGAGCACGAGATCACACAGGATCGCCATGCTGCAGCCGAGGCCGACGGCCGGGCCGTTGACCGCGGCGATCACCGGGAGCGGGAAGCGGAGCATCTCGTCGATGATCTCGGCGCCCTCGCGGAGGCTGTCGTCGCGCGCCGCGTGGTCGGTCAGGAACGACGTGATCCACCCGAGGTCACCGCCGGCGCTGAACGCTCGGCCGGCGCCGGTGAGGATCACCACCTTGGCGTCGGCGTCGGTGGCGAGCTGACGCCACACGTTGGCCAGCGCCCAGTGCAGGTCCCGGTTCACCGCGTTGAGCTCGTCGGGGCGGTTCATGACGACGGTGCGGATCGCACCGTCGACCTCGACGCGCAGTTCGTCGGGCAGGTCGTAGCTCGTGGCGTCGCCCATCAGCGCGCCGCGCCGGTCGCGTCGAACAGTCCGATCAGTCCGATCTCGCCGATGCCACGCGTGAGCGCGTCGCGAGTCCCGGCGAGACCGAGCGGCAGGCGGCGCAGCGGTTGGCTGTAGCGCGACACCCACGACAGCGCCGTCTCGTCGCAGAAGCCGATCGCGCCGTGGAGCTGGTGGGTGATGCGGAAGACGGTGTCGGCCGCTTCGATCGCGGCGAGCCGCACGGCCAGGGCGTCGGTCACGACCTCAGCACGGCGGGTCTCGATGCTCCACAACGCGTATTTGGCGAG
>DATEEV010000002.1:0-22002 GCA_035281005.1 Microthrixaceae bacterium
CGGCGGTGCGGGCACCGCGAGCGGCGGTTGCCGAACGAGCCGAGCTGGCGGTGGCGACGCTGGCGACCTTCGGCGAGCGCTGATCACCGCCAGACGTCGTCACCGCGGCGGAGACAATCGGCCCCGCCGTCGACGAAGATCGTCTGCCCGGTCATCCCACGGAGCTCCGGATCGGTGAGCGCGACGAGGTGATGTGCGAGCGCCTCGGGTGCCAGCACCCCCTGGAACGGCATCGGCACCGCGGCGAGCAGCAGCTCGGACAAGCCGGGGTCGCCGAGCAGCGGTTCGGTCATCGGCGTGTGCACGACGCCAGGCCCGACGGTGTTCAGCGCGATCCCCGCACCCGCCCAGTGGGCGGTCGGAGCGTTCCGACGGACCCACCTGGCGAGCGCACGCTTGGAGGACGCGTAGACCTGCATGAGGTCGGCCTGTCCGAGCGCGTCGACCGCGGCGATCGCCGCCGGCTCGTCACCCGCGAGGCACGCGTCGACCGTGGCTTCGTCGATGTCCTCGAGCACCGCGAAGGACGAGACCGCCACCGCCCGGGGAGCGGACCCCGCGGCCAGGAGCGGCCTCAGCCCCGCGAGGGTCGCGACGGCACCGAAGAAATTGACCTGCACGTCGATGCGTCCCCGGTTGTTGGTTCCTGCCGACGCGACGACGGCATCGACGACCCCGCCGGTCAAGGCGTTGACCGCCTCGACCATCTGGTCGCGACCGGCTCGGGTCGACAGGTCCGCGTCGACGTCGGCGTCGCGCCGATCGACGGTGACGGTCCGGTGCCCGAGGCCTTGGAGTTTCTGGACCGTTGCGAGACCGATGCCCGACGCGGCGCCGGTCACGACGTACGTGCGCGTCATCGTTTCCCCTCAGCGCCGATCGAACGCGAGATCGAAGCGTTCGACCGCCTTCACGAAGACGTTCGACTCATAGCTCGGCACCGACACCGGGCGGAGGTTCGTGAACCGGGCGGTGAGCTCCTCGAGCGCGACCCGAAGGCTCAGCCTGGCGACGTGCGCGCCGAGGCAGAAGTGCGTGCCGAAGCCGAATGAGATGTGTGGGTTGGGGTCTCGCTCGAGGTCGACCTGATCCGGATCGTCGAACACGAGATCGTCGCGGTTCGCTGACGGATAGACCAGCGCGATCCGGTCTCCGGCCTCGATCGGCACGCCCCCGATCTCGGCATCGGCGGCGGCCGTGCGGAACATGTTGTTGAGCGGCGTGATCCAACGGAGCAGCTCCTCCACCGCGTGCGGAATTCGTCCCTGGTCCTCGGCAAGCCAATCCCAGAGCTCCGGTCGTTCACTGAAGAGGATCAACGCCCGGGCAAGGGTGGTGCGGGTCGTCTCTGCTCCGCCGGGGATCACGAGGCCGAGCTCCGAGTTGATCTCCGCGAGCGACATCGGCTCCCCGTCGAGCGTGCCGTTCGCCCAACGCGACATCAGATCCTCCGCCGGACAGGCCCGGCGCGCCTCGACGGTGGTCGCGGTCAACGTGGCGAGCTCGTGAACGGCGCGGATCGTGTCCGACATCTGGGTCGGGTTCACCGCGAGGGTGTCGACTCGCATGAGCCGCTCGGACCAGCTGCTCACCTCCCGCCAGTGCGCATCGGGCCAACCGATCAACCGGCACGTGAGCGTCGCCGGCAGGCGTGCGGCGATCGTGTCGACGACCTCGAACTGGCTGGTCAGTTCGACCATCGACAGCGCCCTGGTCACGATCCCGCGCACCTCGCTCTCGAGCGCGGCCACGGCCTTCGGTGTGAAGCGGTCGGCGACGAGGCGGCGCTGCTCGGTGTGCCCGGGGTCGTCCTTGCTGATCATCGACGTCTCCGCAGGGAACCAGACCGACCGGTAGCCCTTGCTCGACACGAAGGTCGGCGCGTGCCGTTCGACGTCGCGGAGGTGCTCCATTCGGGTGACGCACCAGATCCCGTTGGTGTCGCGGTACACGGGCTCGTGCTGTCGCATCCAGCGGTACGCGGGATGAGGGTCGCCGACGTGGAAGATCGGGTCGAGGAGATCGACAACGGGACGGTCGCTGGTCACGATGGCAGTCACACGAACCGCTTGTTCCCAGTGAGCTCACCGATCGTCTGGAGACGCCCGGTGATCGCGTCGAGGTGATCGACGGCGCCGTCGGCGACGCGGGCGATCCCGACCACGTTCAGCGACGCCGGGGACCCGACGCTCGAGACGAGGTCGTCGCCGAGCCCGCCCCGGTAGGTGCCGTGCAGCGTGACGTGGAACGGCACGGACCTCCCAGCCGAGAAGAGGTCGTTGACGGTCACGGATTGGACGTCCAGGACCGGCTCGTAGATGGCTCCGGTACGCATGTCGTCGATCTCGAGGGTCCGAGCATCGGCGAGGTCTCCTCGGCCGAGCCAGCCACGGACGGCCGACTCGGCGGTGTCGTCCGCAGGCACCGCCACCGTCGTCGTCCACGGGTCGATGTGCGGCGGTGTGAGCGGGTGCGGACGCCCACTTGTCGTCTGCTCCTGCATCGCGACGTAGTCCTGTTCGACGTAGTTCTCGGTGAGTCGCGTCCCGTTCCACTTGTACAGACCGATGCCGCGCCAGCACGCGAGTGCCGGACCGCCGCGCCCGGGCATCGCGCTGTGCTCGCTGAAGTACATGCTGAGCCGGTCTCCGTTGAGCACGAAGTCGTGCACGACCAGGCCGAGACCGGGCGCGATGCCGAACAACGTCTCGACGGACCGGGCGTACGAGGTGGATCGCTCGAGATCCATCCCGTTGATGTGGACGACGTAGTCGGGCTCCATGATCTCGTCGTAGAGCGACTGGTCGTGCGAGTTGGTGTAGTCGATGCAGTAGGTGCGCATGAGGGCGACGAACGGGTGCATCGTCAGACCTCCACGTGCTCGCCGAGCACCTGGGCGACGCGCAGTGATTCCGGGATGCGGTCCGGGCCGATGACCCGGTCGATCGTCTCGTGCACGTGATAGATCCGCCGTTCCTGGTAGCCGAGCTGGACCGATCCGAGCGCGCCGGAGTCGATGGAGGTCTGGATGCCGGGCAGGACCGTCAGGTCCTCGAACAGCACGCTTTCGTTCAGCCGGACGAACTTCTCGAGGAATTCCCCGTGTTCGGGATCGTCGGGTCCGGCCGACGCGCACCAGTGCACGTGGTAGCTCGACGTGTTCGAACCGGTCGGCCAGTTGGTGATGAAGAAGAGGAATCCCGGGTTGCCGAACACCACGCTCAGGTTCGGGAAAACGTGGTACGAGAAGGTTCCGGACCTCGGGAGGTCGCCCACGCCCTCGAAGAGTGCGGGAAGCGGCGAGTCCATCTCGATACCGTCGTGCAGGCGGATGAGCATCCTCGAGTGCCCCCCTGCGAGCAGCTGGATGCCGGTGCTCGCCTGACGCAACCCGAGCGCGGCGGTGTTCTTGTGCACGTAGTTCACGTGATACGTCTCGATGTTCGCGTCGACCGGCACCTTCCAGTTGACGGGGACGTCGCGCTCACGATGCGTGATGAGTCGCAGCGTCCCCTCGAGGTTCCCGAGCTCGCTGAGATCTTCGGCGACGGGGCCGAGGAATTCGACGAGCGATACTGCTTCCGGGTCGAGGTTGACGAAGACGAGCGGGCCCCACGTCTCACACCGGATGGCCGTCAGCGCCAGGCAGTCGCGATCCAGGTCGGAGAAGTTGTTGGCGTCCGGGTAGCCGACGAGCTCACCCTCGAGCGAGTACACCCAGTTGTGGTACGGACAGGTGAGCCGGTGTCCGGTCGTGCCGGACACCTCATCCACCAACGCAGCCCCGCGGTGCTTGCACGTGTTGTAGAACGCCCGAACCTGCCCGTCAGCGCCACGCACCAGCATCACGGGCTTTCCCAGCTGCTCCACCCGTCGATACGAGCCGGGCTCTGGCAGCTCGTCGACGTGTGCGACCATCAGCCAGCTGCGCCCGAAGACCGCGTCATCCTCGAGCTGGGCGAAGCTCGCGTCGGCGTAGCGGCCGGCGGGCACCGGCGGAAGCACCGGGAACCCAGCCGGGTAGCCGTCGCGCTCGGCTTCATCGGCGGCGCGGCGCTTGATGGACTCGATCAGGCTCGTGGACATCGTCATCGAGTCACCTGCCTTCGCACGCGGGCGGACCTGAAATGAACGCTCGCACATATAGTAACGACATAGACGGAACGGCGGCGTGCCCCCGCCCGCACACAGGACACGCTGCGGGTTCTCCGCCAGACCGCGTAGACGAATTCGACACACGCCGCGGCGATCTTCTCCGGGAGCCGTTCGAGGGAACGCAGCGCGCTCGCCGCCCAGTCGATCCCGTCCGAGCTCGGGTCACTGCCTGGCGACTCGAGCCAGCATCTCGTCGCGCGACAACCGCACTGTCGGACCTTCCAGGAGGTCCTCCTCGCCAGCCCGAACCGCCGCCAGCAGTGACGGTGGCTCAAGATCGCGAGTGGGGTCATCCAACCGGACGACCCGCCAACCCCACGCGCCCCACCGCTCGCTCGACAGGGCCGACGGTTGCGAGTGCTGGGCTAGTGGAAGTCGACCCCGGCGGAAATCAAGATGACGAGGACGAACGCCACCAGCCAATCGATGGTCGCGCAGAACGGCGGCCACCACCGCGTATTCGCGACGAAGTGGGTGCGATGCTGCCAGAAATCCTTGACGCCGTGGCCTGAATAGGCGATGACAAGGACCCACGGAGTCACGGTCACCGCGATCGCGGCGAGCACAACAAACATCGAGGCGACTCCCACTTCGACGGCGATCACCTTCGGTCGCCCGTCCGCGACTGCGAGGCCGATGTACACCGCGGCGATCAGCGCGATCGCGAGTGCGTGAAAGGTCGAGAGATCGAGCCACCAGAATCCCCACGCCGCCACTACGTTGAACACGCCAACGATCAACCCCCACCAAATGGAGGCGCCAAGCGATTCCTGCGGCGGGTGTGTCTGACCCGGCACGTTGTGGGGCTCAGGTCGGCACGACTTCGAAGCTGAACATCATTCCGGCCTGGTTGTGTTCGGCGATGTGACAGTGCGCCATCCAGAGCCCCGGATTGGTCACATCGAGGAGGATGTCGACTGTTTCACCAGCGAAGACCAGCACCGTGTCCTTCCACACGAAGTTCGTTTCGGGTGTTCCATTTCGGGACAGCACGATGAAACGGCCCGCGCCGTGCACGTGGAAGGGATGTGGCATCGGGTGGTCGGAACCCATCTCATTGACGAGACGAATCTTGACGCGGTCACCGACGGTGAAGCGCCACGAGATCTCGGCGTTCTTGGCGTCGGTGTCCCGGTCGATGAGTTGCCAGATCATGTTGGTCGCGTTGGCTTCACGATTGATCGCGACCATGTCGTCTTCCCATTCGATCGTCTCGTGGCCAGTGTGCTCGTGCGGCACGCTGGCGTGCTCGGTGTAGTCGGTGTCCGCGTTGTCTGACCGGAGCGTCATCCCGCACAGTGGGCACTGCGCTGACCACGAGGCGGTGATTTCGTCGTGCATCGGGCACACGAACGGCATCGGCGTCTTGGCTTCCGGATCAGCGGGGGCGAGCTTCATGCCGCACTTGGGGCAGGTCGCCGCGAATGAGGCAACGATGTCCGGGTGCATCGGGCACGCCTGAAAGCTGATCTCGGCCTCGCTGCCCTGGTCGTACAGCAGCGGCATCTCCGACCAGAACGCCAGGGTCTTGTCGGGCGGACGCTCGAGCTCGCGCTCGACTTCCGCTCGCAAGGCACTGAGCGCAGGGTCGGTGCGCAGTGTGGCAAACGACGCGGCGGCAACTCCTCCCGATGCGCCCGTTACCGAGATCGTGCCGAGGTCGTAGGTGTGGTTGGGAGTGCGATGCTCGATGCGTGCGTCGCCCTCGGTGTCGAAGAGGACGTCGACGACTGCACGTTCTGATGGTGCGAGGAGCACGTTGTCTACGAACGACTCGTGTTCGTGGCGACCGCTGTCCCCGCCGACGAGCTTCATCCGTGCCCCGGCAATCCCGACCTTGAAGATCCGGGTGTTCGCACAGTTCACGAGGTACATGCGGACGACCTCACCGACACGCGCGTTGTCGACGAATGCAGTGTCGCCGTTCACCAGCATGACGTTCCCGAAGCGGCCCATGGCGGTGTAGGTGGGGCCCTCGCGAAGGAAGGGCGCGATCTTGTGGTCCTCGACCAGCAAGTCATCCAGCGTCAGTGTCAAGAACCGATCGGCCGGTTCCCAGTAAGAGGGATCTGATGGTTCGACGACGACCGTGCCGTAGAGGCCGAGCTCGAGGCCGTAGTCCTCACGAATGTGCGGGTGGTACCAGTAGATGCCCGCGTCGGGGAACTGGAGCAGTTGGGTGTAGCGGCCCCCGACTGGGATCGGCGCTTGGGTCTCGAACGGCACACCGTCGTACCGATTCTCGACGCGCACGCCGTGCCAGTGCACGGTTGCTTCCATGTTGCCGTCGTTTCGCACTTCGACCGTGAGCTGCGACCCCTGGTCAACGTGCAAGATCGGCCCGGGAATCGAGTCGTTGTACGCGAGCATGCGCAGATCGTCGTCGCCGACGCGCTTGCGTACTGGACGGATTCGGAGCTCGATCTCGTCGCCGTCGCGCAGACGAACCACCGTCACGCCCTGCGCTTCGGGGAGACCCTCACTGTCCGTCGAGAAATGTTCGTCGGCATCCTTCATGATGACGAGACCTCTTTCAGGTAGACCTGAAGGTCGTCCGGGATTGGCATTGGCTCAAACGCGCTCACGTGCGCGCCGCCCGTGTTCCCGACGGGGTAGCGGCCCGTCAACGATCCGGGAGCCGCGACCAGGAAGCGGAAGACTTGTCCCAGGATCTCGTGACCATCACGCCGACGCAGCGCGGCGGCGAACATTGCACCGTGGGTCCGAAGGTGAAGCCACGCCGAGGGCTGACTCAAGATGTGGGCCCGTTCGAGATGCCTCCACTCTTCGGCGTTCTCGGTGCTGCGAGCGGTGTGCGCTGCGTGCATCTCGTCGGTCCAGGCGCCGCGCAGCTGCGCTTCGTTCTCGAGCTGATGTTTCATCCGCGTGCCTCATTTCTGCGGACCCAACTCTCGGCGAGAATCGCGCGAAAGCGTATCGCTGAGCATTGGGCAGCGATACGAAGAGCACGCCGGCAGTCGTCGCCTCATCAGGATCAGCGGCGCCGGTCTCGACTGACTCGGCTGATACGTTCCGACGGTGACGCGAAGGGCCGAGGTCGGGGTGCGATCCGACAAGGCAGTTCGTCGTCGGCGTCCGAGTGGCGAACCCCGCCGACTGTTGCTCGAGGCGGCCCGCGACTGTTTCAACCGGAAGGGCTACGCGAGTACGTCGACCCGGGAAATCGCGGCGCTGGCGGACGTATCCGAAACGCTGATCTTCCGGTACTTCGGTTCGAAGGCGGGCCTGTTTCGTGAGGCGGTGGTCATGCCCTTCGTGGACACGATCGACCGCGAGATCGAGCGACAGAGCTCGCGACCGACGCGCTCGATTCTGACGCGGGAGGACACTCGTGCCTTCGTCGGACAGATGTACGACGTGTTCCACGAGCATCGTGCGCTGGCCGCGATGGTGTTCGCGGCGGACGCGCTCGTGGGGAGCGACGTCGCGGAGTCGGGCGCCATCGAGGACGTGCGTGGAGCGATCGACCGGTTCGTGAGGTTCGCGAGCGACGAAGCGCGCGCCCATGGCCGATCGGTGGATCCCACTGCCCATGACCTGGCGATCCGGGGCCACATGGCCATGGTCGCAGGTGTCGCGACGTTCGGGACCTGGTACTTCGGTGGACGACGTCGACCAAGCCGGCAGGCCGTGGTCGACGAGCTCAGCGAGTGGGTCATGCTGCGGTACAGCGCAATGCCGGAGCACGCCGATCAGGTCACGAAGACTCCGGTGGCTCGACGAGGCCGTTGATGGTCGCGTGCATGACGCTCCCGCTCCCGTCGGGGAGCACACGCCGCGCGACGAGGAATTCACTGCCGACCCATCCGTGGCGGATGAACCGACCGAACCGCATCCGCGTCCCCGGAGCGCCGCTCGCGGCCGGCACCATCTTGATCCGCTCGAGGGCCTCCTTGACGCCGAGGCCCGTCAACGGTCGGGCACTGGCGATCGCGAGCAGCATCATTCGACCGACGTCGTAGCAGTAGAGCGGGAAGAAGTACGCCGGCCGGCGTCCGTACCGGGCGTCGAACCGGTCGAGGAAGTCGCGTGCGATCTCGTTGCGCTCGTCGTACTGGTCGAGGCCGATCCACCCCACCATCTGCTGTCGCCACCATGTGCTCGTCGCCGCGAACTCGAAGGCCGTGGTCGTGTAGCGCGGCGGAACCCAGCCGATCTCCTCGAGCGCATCGTTCATCCCTGGAATCCCGAGCCCGAACCCGACGTGGAGGATCGCGTCAGGACGCTCGGCGGCGAGCTCGGCCATCGCCGCGGCCTTGTCCGCCGCGACCTGAGGGATGGCGACCTCGCCGGTGATCCGGAGTCCGGCTTCCTTGCAGGCGACGCGTGTCGTTCGGAGGTACTCGTGGCCGATGAGGGAGTCCTCGAAGGCGATGCCGACCGAGCGGCAGCCGTCGAGCACGGCGACGGTCGCCATGATGATCGGCTCCTCCTCCATGGAACCGGCCGGCAGCGCGAAGACCCACTCGCCGAGCATCGACTCGGACGCGGCCATCGAGATGCATGCCACCTCCGCGGTCTCCTCGACGTAGCGCCGGAGCGCGACTCCGTTCTCGGAGACCCATGGGCCGAAGATGACGACGCAGTCCTCGTCGACGAGGTCGGCGAACGCCCGACGAACTGCGGAGAACGAACCGTTCGGGAGTCCCTGGACGGCCCGGACGACGAACTCGACCGGTCGCTCGAGGACGCCCGCCTCGGTGAACTCATCGACGACGAGCTGGAGCGACGGAAGGATGTTCTCGTCGTAGCCGCCCTTCGGGTTGAGGTAGTCGATCAGCAGCCCGATCCGTGCTGGAGTGACGTCAACCATGGCGCCGCTCCGGGGACCGCGAGATCTCCATGAGTGCGTCGAGTGACCCTGATTCCATCCCGAACTATTGCATGTGTAGTGGACACTTGATAAGAACTGCCGCCACATCCAGCGGATTCAACGGGGGGACCGGTGACGCCGAGGTGGAGATGGGTGACGGCGTCGGTGTGTCTTTCGGCGCTCGTCGCGGGCGCGTGCGCTGACGACGGCGAAGGCGGCGCCGCAAACAGCAACGGCGCTGCCGAGCAGGTCGAGGTGGGGCGATCAGGGCTGCTGACCGACAACGGTCCGTGCGATGCATCGCTCGCGGCGTATCCGGTGGGGACGATGACAGTGTTCGAGTCCCCGGTGCTCTCGCTGATCGACCAGGTTCACGCAGCGGAGGCTGCGGTCGAAGCGTTCAACTCCCGTGGGGGCGTGGGCGGCCACTGCATGGTGCTGACGACGTGCGACACCAAGTTCGATCCGAACGGCGAGGTCCAGTGTGCGCGCGAGCTCGTCGAGGGCGGAGTGGTGGCAACGCTCAACGACGTCACCGCGGTCAACCCGAGCGGCGTGACCGCCATCACCGGCGAGGCCGGCCTGCCACGAGTGGGTGTCACTCCGGGCCCTGAGGAGCTCAACCAGCCAAACTCCTACCCGTTGGGTGCCGGGGCGGTCGGCGAGGTGTTGGCCCAGGTGCCCACGCTCGCGCGATCCGGTCACAAGAAGATCGCGATCGTTCACCTTTCTGCGCCGGTGACCCAGGGGCTGCGCGGCGTCATCGAGCCGATGCTCGACGCGTACGGCGCCGAGGTGACCGCGATGATCCCGGTGGCGGCGGGAACCACCGACTATCAGCAGTTCATCCTGGTCGCTGCGGAGTCGGGCGCCGACGGGGTCATGCTCCTGCTGGGCGAGGCCGAAGCGGTGCAGGTGATCCGCGCCGCGGAGCAGCTGGCGTCCGACCTCGTGCTCGCGTCAGGACTTACCGCCTATCCCCACGCCGCGGCCGAGGATCTCGGCGAGTTCGCGTCGCGCCTCGTGTTCAACTCCGAGGTCCCACCAATCACCGCGTCGCTGGAGGAGTGGCCGATCCTCGCAGACGTCATCGCCGACCTGTCCGCGTCCGGCGAGCCGGCGCTCCAGCGCGACGAGATCAGCTCCAGCTCGTTCCGATCCTGGCTGGCCGTGTACGCGCTCGTTCGGGTGGTCGAGACGTTCGGGAACCCCGACGACATCTCACGCAACGCCGTCACCACAGCGCTCGCGGCTGCGACCGATGTCGACTTCTTCGGAATCATCCCACCATGGACCCCGAGCAGCGGCAGCGGTGAGGGGCTGCTGGGCTCGGTGTCGAACCCGTACTACTACCAGGCGATGTTCGATCCCGCGACTTCCGAGTTCGTCATCGACGACGAGCAGATCAACATCGTGGAGGAGTTCGACGGCAACCTCGACTACCCACAACCTCCCGCCAGATGACGACAGGAGAGCACGCGTGACTCTGGAGAACATCGAGTTCGAGATGCGCCTCGAACAGGCCAGCCTGGACCACTACCGACTCGACTGGACCCCGAGCCCCGACGTGCGACTGTCAGGCATGTGGGTACCCGGCGTGGTCACCGACCGCTCGGGCCGGAACTACCTCGGCCTGCGCGGCTTCAGCGACTTCATCCCGGGCATGACCCACACCGTCTCACCGTTCTGTGGCTTCCGGGCGCTCGAGCGCAGCCTCTATGACGACCCGCCCCATCTCTACTCGGAGTACTCGAACCACGACTGGTTCGAACCGCTCGAGTACGCCGAGACCGACGACAAGGTGCAGTTCACCTACTACAGCGGGAGGGTCGAGCGAGATGAGGACGGCTGCCACTGGCATGACGCGGATGGCCGCTGGGAGATCCACGGCACCACGGTCAGCAAGGTGTTCGTGGTGCACGTGCCTGAGCAGGAGGGCATCGAGCGCGAGGTCTACTACCGCCATGAGCTCCTCAAGGCACACGGAACCGTCAGCGGCGAACAAGTCGAGGGCTACCTGCACCAGGACTACTGCTACGGCCCACCCGGCCTCACCTACACCGACCTCCCGATCGCGAGGCAACTGGAAGGAATGTGGGTCTCCTGGATCCACGAATACCTCGACGACGAAGTCGGCGGGGGATGCTTCTGGCAGGGACGCGGCGGCCTGAGCTTCGGACCCGGCTACCTCCTCGACCACGGTGAGACCACGGCCCACGGCGACATCGAAGCCACGCTGGACTTCAACGACGACCAGAAGCCCGTCGGCCTGCACGTCGAGATCGGCGGGCAGTCGTTCGACTTCGTGCTCGACACCATGGCGGGGCCGTTGCACTACTTCGGTCAGCTGGAACGCAGCTCGTCGGGCAAGCAGCCCGCTCGGAGTTGGTGCTGGGTCGAATACGCCGAAGGCATGATGACGCCAGAACTCCTCGACATGACCAGCGCACCATTCCGCCTGGTGCGAGCCGGACAAGAGATGACGTGAGTGGTCGGACGCAGGCCGGCGACGTCGAATCACGGCCCTCGTGGCCAGCGAGTCGGTCAGCGATCCGGTGAGGCGACCTCGACATCCCACCTTCCTTGCCGCGACCACCGAGCCGTGGCAGAGTGACGACAGGTATGGCACTGAGTGCCATCGAAGGAGGGGAATGGCTGTCGCCACAGTCTCGGACGTGTACTGGGACCCGTACGACGTCGGCATCAACGCTGATCCGTATCCGGTGTTCCAGCGGCTCCGCGACGAGGCTCCGCTCTACCGCAACGAGGCGCACGACTTCTTCGCGCTCAGCCGCTGGGACGACGTCGAGTGGGCGGCCAAGGAGCGCGACACCTTTCTCTCCTGTCGTGGCAACGTCCTCGAGATCATCAAGGCGGGAATCGAGCAGCCGCCGGGCACCCTGATCTTCGAGGACCCGCCGGTGCACACGATCCACCGCAGCCTGCTCTCACGTGCCTTCACTCCGAAGCGCATGGCAGCCCTGGAGCCCGAGATCCGAGCCTTCACCGCGGAGTGTCTCGATCCGCTCGTGGACAACGGCGGCTTCGACTTCGTGGCCGATCTCGGCGCGCTGGTTCCCATGCAGGTCATCGGGATGCTCCTCGGCATCCCCGAGGCGGATCAGAGAACCATCCGTGACGAGGTGAACGCCTCCCTGCGGACCGAGCCCGGCCGGCCGATGCGGTTCTCCAAGGGATCCTCCTTCCGAATCGGCGCGCGGCTCTCGGAGATCTTCGGCGAGTACATCGACTGGCGGGCCGATCATCCGTCCGACGACGTGATCACGGCGCTGCTCACCGCCGAGTTCGAGGACGAGCACGGCGTGACGCGGTGCCTGACGCGTGACGAGGCGCTGCTCTACGTCAACGTCGTCGCCGGCGCCGGGAACGAGACGACCAACCGCCTGATCGGGTGGGCCGGGAAGGTCCTCGGCGAGCATCCGGATCAGCGCCGCGCACTCGCCGCTGACCCATCGTTCGTGTCCAATGCCGTGGAGGAACTGCTCCGGTACGAGGCGCCCGGTCCGATCATCGGCCGGTACGTGGCCAGGGACGTCGAGGTCCACGGCCAGGTCGTGCCGGCGGGCAGTGCCCTGCTGCTGCTCGCCCACGCCGCCAACCGTGACGAACGGCGGTTCCCAGAGCCCGACCAGTTCGACATCAACCGGGAGATGGGACAGCACATGACCTTCGGACACGGCATCCACTTCTGCCTCGGCGCGGCGTTGGCGCGTGTCGAGGGCCGCATCGCCGTCGAGGAGGTGCTGAAACGGTTCCCGGATTGGGAGGTCGACCTCGACAACGCCCGAATGGCGTCGTCCTCGACGATTCGCGGATGGGATGCGCTCCCGGTGGTGACGCCGTGAGCGGGTACCTCGGCCTCGACACCGAGCGAGAGCGACTGACCTTCGGCGGGTTCATCGCCGACATCGCCGAGCGCCACGGCGACCGCGAGGCACTGGTCTTCGAGGAACGCCGACTCACCTACCACGAGCTCGAGAACGAGGTGCGCCAGTTCGCGCGGGCCCTCCTCGCGGCCGGAGTCACGAAGGGGTCCTCCGTCGCGCTCATGCTGGGGAACCGACCCGAGTTCGTCATCGCCGCGTTCGGCGCCGGCAGCATCGGTGCGGTCGTCGTCCCGGTCAGCACATTCGCGTCGACCGACGAGCGGGACTACATCCTGCGGCACTCCGACGCATGCCTCCTGATCACCCAGGGATCGCTGCTCAAGCACCAGTTCGTGGACGAGCTGCTCGACAGCCACCCCGAGCTCGCCGAGGGCCTTCCCGGAAAGCTCCGATCTACGGCCTTCCCCTTCCTCCGGCGAATCGTGTCCCTCGATCCCGCACCCCAGAACACGGTCGAGTCGTGGGACGAATTCCTCGCCCCAGCCGACGACATCTCCGAGGTGCTCCTCGACGCGGCGATGGCCGAGGTCCACCCGCACGACCCGGGCATCATCATCTACACCTCCGGCACGAGCGCCTATCCGAAGTCGGTGCTCCACACGAACGGGACCCCGGTGATCCAGAGCTGGCGGTGGGCGGCTGCGCTCGGGCTGACGGTCGACGACAAGCTGCTCAGCCGGTTCCCCTACTTCTGGTCAGGCGGCTTCACCATGACCCTGGGTGGGCCGCTTGCCGCTGGCGCCACCGTCGTCATCGTGGAGTCCTTCGATGCGGGGGAGGCCCTGGAGCTGATGGAGCGGGAAGGGGTGACTGCGCTACAGGTGATGCCGGAGACCTACAACGAGATCGTCGAGCACCCGGACTTCCGCTCCCGTGATCTCTCTGCGCTCAGCCTGGCCGTCGGCGCAGAACCGCTCATCGCTGCCCTTCCCGACCGGGAGTGGCGCGCACAGGCCAACGGCTACGGGCTCACCGAGACCTTCACGCTCTGCACCTGGGCCGCGCCCGAGGAGACCGGCGGTGAGTTGCGGGTCGTCCACGGCCGGGCCCTGCCGGGGATCGACCTGCGGATCGTCGACAGCGAGACCGGCGAACCGCTGGCCACCGGCGAGCTGGGAGAGATCGCGGTCAAAGGCGTGACCTTCATGCTCGGCTACCACAAGACCGACCCGTCGGAGTACCTCGACCGCAACGGCTTCTTTCGCACCGGCGACTCGGGCTACCTCGACGAGACCGGCATCCTGCACTGGGGCGGTCGGCTCACCGGAATGATCAAGACCGCCGGCGCGAACGTCTCACCGGAGGAGATCCGCTCGAAGCTTCTCCAATGGGATCGCCTGAAGGGCTTCGGTGTCGTGCCGGTCCCCCACCCGCTGCTCGGCGAGGCGGTCGTGCTGTGCGCGATCCGCGACGAAGCCGACCCGGTCACCGCCGAGGAGATCCTCGAACACCTCAAGGGGGTGCTCGCGTCGTACAAGGTTCCCAAGCGGGTGGTGTTCGTCGACGAGGACGAGTTGGCCTACACGGCGAGTGAGAAGGTGAAGCTCGGCGACGCCCAGCGAGTCGCGGCGCGGCACGTCGCGGCCGACGACCCGGACTGGGGCGCGCACCTCCGCGCCGCGCATCCCGACCTGCTCGACCCGCCTGGCGACACGTCCTCGTAGCGACGACAGCCCAGGGGTGGCACTGAGTGCCAGGTCGCCGGTACGTTGGTGAGCGACGAACGGAGGACGCGCGATGCCAGAGAGCGAGAACGGCAGCGAGGAGCGCTACATCGTCGTGTCGACCGACGGCCACGTCGGCCCATCGGTGCGCGAACATCTGCGCCCGTACTGCGAGGCCAAGCATCTCGAGGACTTCGACCGGTTCACCGACGAGATGAAGGCAGCCGGGCTCCTGGCCTGGCGGTCCACGGAGTCCAAGGACGGAGATGGCGAAACCTGGACCATGGGGGCCAAGCCGCGAAAGCTTGCCGCCGAGGATGCCGACGAGTTCGGCAAGGTCGCAGGTTTCCGCAATCCCGACCAGATGGACCGGGCGTTCCTGCAGCGGAGCTACGAGGCCAGCCTCGTGCCGGGTCTGCAGGACAGCGACGCCCGGTTGGCGGACATGGACCGCGCCGGCGTGGCCGCCTGCATCATCTACCACGGCGGCCTGAACGGGCAGTCGATCCCCTTCTCGACGACCGGCCTCATCTCGTGGGGCCACTCCCGGTACAACGAGCTCGAGCCGGTCGGGGTCCGCATCTACAACCGGTGGCTCGCAGATTTCGTCGCCGAGGCGCCGGAGCGGCACTTCGGCATCGCCCACATCCCGATCTCCGACCCTGAGGCCTGCGTCCGCGAGGTCGAGTGGGCCGCGGAGCACGGACTGAGCGGCATCAACCTGCCCGCGCCCCGCGGTGACTTCCCGATGCTGAACGATCCGGTGTGGGAGCCGCTGTGGGCGGCGTGCCAGGCAACCGGGCTCTCGCTGAACACCCACGGCGGCGGCGGTGAGCACTACCCCTACGAGGGGCCCGGCGCCCAGGCGATGTACATGATGGAGACGGCGTGGCGGACCCGTCGCGGCGTTTGGGTCATGATCCTCGGCGGCACCCTCGCCCGGTACCCCGGTCTGAAGCTGGTGCTGACCGAGCAGTGGATCGACTGGTCGACGCAGGTGATGAGCGACATGGACGGCCTGTTCCACGGGCCGAACGGCATCTCGCTGCGCGCGTCACTGGGGAAGGCTCCGTCGGACTACTTCCGTGAGCACTGCTACTTCGGCGCGAGCTTCCTCTCGAACTGGGAGGCGAGGTTCGCCATCGAGCACGACCTGGTCGGCAACACGATGTGGGGCGACGACTACCCGCACCCGGAGGGAACTTGGCCGCACACGCGCGAGGCCATGGCGCAGACCTTCTCCGGCATCGACCCGAAGTACGTGGCGCCCATGCTCGGCGAGGTCGCCATCGACGTGTACCACCTCGACCGAGCCGAGCTCCAGCAGGTGGCCGATCGCATCGGCCCCTCGGTCGCCGATCTCGCGGTTGGCCGCCCCCCGCCCGAGGGCGAGACCCCCGGCCTCTACGCCTTCCGCACCGCGGGGAACTTCGTCTGATGGGCGACGGAACGGGGCTCCAGTCGCCGCCGTGCCGCATGGTGACCGACGACGAGGTCGAGCACCTGCACGAACACGGATGGGTGCAGCTGAAGCAGTTCGTCGACCCCGGAGCGCTGAGCGGGATCCTCGACGTGGCGCGTGAGCAGATGGGCGAGGACGGCGACAGCAACCCGCTGCACCCGTTCGTCGAGGCTGCCGTGGCCGAAGGCGGAGCGGGCGTCAAGTACTTCAACGCCCACAGCGCCGGCGGGCTTCGCAACCCCGTGCTGCGGCCCGTGATCGAAGAGGTCGGCAAGAACGCCCAGCGACTGCTGCAGCGGCGGCGCCCCGACGGAACATCCCTCGACATTCGGTTCTACCAGGACCTGCTGGCGCCCAAGCTCCCGTCGTCGAAGGTGTCGCGCCACGGCGGCAACGGCCCGACCTCCTTCCACCAGGACTTCATCACCTTCGCCGTCGACCGGACCGGTGGCATGACGTTCTGGATGCCGCTCGAGTCGTACGGCCTCGAATCGGGGACGATGTCGTTCGTGAGCGGCTCGCACCGCCTGGGGGTGATGGGCGACTACACGACCTATGGCGACGGCGACGCCCTCACCGCGTTCCCGGAGTTGCAGGACCTCGAGATGTCGGCGCCGATGCACTACGAGCTGGGCGACATCACCGTCCACACGCACCTGACGGTGCACGGAGCGAGCGAGAACCTCACCGATCGTCCCCGTTGGGCCTGGCTGCTCATCGTCCAACCCGAGGACACCTGCTGGAACGGCGCTCCGTGCCCGAACTTCGACCACCGCAAGATGCAGCCCTGGCAGCCGATGCAGGGCGAGCGGTTCCCGGTCATCAGCTGATGGGAACGGCGCCCGCGCTGAACCGCTCGTACATGCAGATGTGCTGGCTCGTACCCGATCTCGAGGCCGCCATCGACGGCTGGGCCCGCAGCTCCGGCGTCGGCCCGTTCTTCTGGTTCGACGACGTCGGCGCCACCGAGGGCCGGCACCGCGGCGAGCCCGCCGAGTTCCCCTCGAGCACGGCCGCCATCGCCTACGCCGGCGACATCCAGATCGAGCTCGTGCGCCAGGAGAACGACGAGCCGGGGATCTTTCGCGACCTCTTCCCCCGCGGCCACTACGGGCTGCACCACCTGGCCGTGATCTGCGACGACTACGAAGCCGACCGCGCCGCGTACGTCGCCACTGGCGCCGAGGTCGCCTACGAGGCGCAGATCGGTGGCCGCACCCGCACGTGCTGGGTCGACACCTCCCCCACCCTGGGGTTCATGGTCGAGCTGCTCGAGCGGAGCCGGGCGCGGGACATGGGATTCGCCACCATGCGCGCCGCCGCCGAGTCCTGGGACGGCCAGGACCCGATCACCCGCTTCTGACGTGGACGGACCCTCGACCTTCCCGCAGCTCCTCGCCGAGGTCGTCCGCGAGCGAGCGGACCACCCGGCACTGATCGTCCCCGACGAGACCCTGAGCTACGCGGAGCTCGATCGGCGGTCCGGCCGCATGGCGAAGGCCTTCCTCGCGGCCGGTGCCGGGAAGGGCACTCGCATCGGGTTGCTCGCGCCCGACGGCACGCTCTTCCTTACGGCGTTCTATGCCGCGCTTCGCATCGGCGCGCTGGTCACGCCGATCAGCACCCTCACGACGCCGCCCGAGCTGGGCCACATCCTGCGGACGAGCGACGTGCAGATGCTCGTCGGCGCGCGTCGGTTCCTGCGGCGCGACTTCGCGGCGAACCTCGAGGCGGCGCTGCCCGGTTTGGCCGACGCCGGCACGGCGCTGTTGCGGCTGCCGAGCGCGCCGTACCTCCGCTCCGTCTGGCTCGACGATCCCGACGGCGTCGCGTGGGCCCGCCCGGTCGACGAGCTCCTGGCACGTAGCGACGGCGCGAACGCGCCGGACGACGACCTCCTCGCGGCGGTCGAGCGGGAGGTGTCGCCGGCGGACGACGCGTTCGTCGTCTACACCTCGGGAAGCACCGCCCACCCGAAGGCCGTCGTGCACGGTCAGTGGTCGGTCGCGACCAAGCCGCGGGCGCTGGCCCCGATCTTCCTCATGACGAGCGGGGATCGGACGATGCCGCTCCTGCCGGCGTTCTGGCTCGGTGGCATCGCCGCGGCGCTCCAAGTGCTGTGCACCGGCAGCACGCTCGTCTACCCGCCGTCGCCCGAGGTCGACGACGTCCTCGACACGGTCGAGCGCGAGGACGTGACCTACATCGTGGTGTGGCACGCGCTGGCGAAGCTCCGGGCCGCGGCGAAGGTGCGGGGCATCGACGTGGACCGCATCCGCGGCCTTGGATCGCCACCCCGTGACGAGCATGGCGAGCGCGTCCCAGGCCGCCTCCGCGCGAATCTGCTGGGCATGTCGGAGAGCTTCTCCGCGCACAGCGCCGAGCCGGTGAACCAGCGCATGCCCGAGGGTAAGGAAGGCGCATCCGGTCGAGCGGTCCACGACATCGAACGCCGCGTCGTCGACCCGGAGACCGGCGAGGAGGTGCCGCCGGGGCAGGTCGGCGAGCTCCAGATCCGAGGCGGCGGGGTCATGACCGGCTTCTACAAGGTCCCCCGCGACCAGGTCTTCACCCCGGACGGGTTCTACCCGACGAAGGATCTCGTCCGGATCGACTCCGAGGGCTACCTCTTCTTCGTCGGTCGCACCGGCGACATGATCAAGACCAGCTCGGCCAACGTGTCGCGGCTCGAGGTGGAGGCGGCGCTGAACGCGCTCCCCGATGTAGCTCAGTCACTCGTCGCCGGGCTCCCCCACCCCGAGCTCGGCGAGATGGTCGCCGCCGCCGTCGTCCCGGCGGCCGGCGCAGACCCGACGGAGGACGGCCTCCGGGCCGCGTTGCGCGACCACATCTCGAGCTTCAAGATCCCCCGCCGCATCGTGTTCATCACCGACGCCGACGTCCCGTTGACCACGACCGGCAAGATCCGACTCTTCGACCTCGCCGGCCTGATCGAATCGCGTCTCACACCCACCGACAGAAGAGAGCTCGCATGACGGAGAACGACCCGCGCCCGTCGGCAGAGGAGATCGTCCTCTACGAGAAGGACACGGCCTCCAAGATCGCCACGATCACACTCGACCGGGCGGACGAGCTCAACGCCATGACCATCGACGCCCAGCATCGGTACGCCGACCTCGTCCGCCAGGCCAACATCGACGACGACGTCAAGGTCCTCGTCATCAGGGCCAACGGCCCGAACCTGGGCAGCGGCGCCGACCTGCCCGAGCTCATGGACATCATGGCCGGCAGGTCCGACGTCTCGATGAAGCACATCGTCCGCATCCCCGAAGACGCCGACGTCGAGTACCCGCCGAAGGGGTCGTACCGCTACGGCGCGTCCAACGTGCAGTTCTACGCGGACACCGCCGCGGGGATGCGAAGCCTGCAGGACTTCAAGAAGGTCAGCATCCTCGAGGTGCGTGGCTACTGCTACGGCTGGCACTTCTACCAGGCGGCCGACGCCGATCTGGTCGTCGCCGCTGAGGGAGCGCTGTTCGGGCACGCCGCCTTCCGTTACGCAGGCTGGGCCGCCCGGCAGTGGCAGTGGTGCACGATGATGGGCGTCCGTCGCTTCATGGAGATGGTCTTCACGGGCCGGCCGTTCAGCGCGAAGGAGATGTACGAGTGCGGCTTCGTCAACGCCGTCGTCCCCTTCGACGACCTGGAGGCGACGACCGCGAAGTACGCAGACGCCTGCTCGAGATCGCGTTCCAACGACATCCTCTTCGCCCAGAAGTCGTTCTTCGAGGTCTACAAGCAGCACCAGGGTGAGTACATGGGCAGCATCCTGTCGGGCATGCTCGAGTCGATGGGCCGCCAGATGCGACCCGACCCCGACACGTTCGAGCTCAACCGGGAGATGCTCGACGCCGGCCTGACGAACTCGGTTCGCGACAACGACGAGAACTTCCCGCCGGACTGGCGCCTCAGCCACCGTGGTCGGTCGGCGGAGTAGGGGGCATCCGATGGTCGTACTCACGAACGCCCGGGTGTTCGACGGACGGACGATGCTGCCCGGTCGGCACGACGTGACGGTCGACGGCAAGCGGTTGGGGTCGATCGCGCCTCACACGAGCAACGCGCCGGCGGACGCGGTCGACGTCGACGGCATGACCGTGATGCCAGGGCTCATCACCTGTCACCTGCACCCCGACTTCTTCAAGTTCGAGATCGGGGCCGGCGACCTGCCCGGCACGGAGCTGCCGCCCGGCGTGATGATGGCGATCGGTGTCCGCACCTGCCGAGTTCTGCTGGACAGCGGCTTCACCGGGTACGTCGGCGCCTCGTGCGCGCACGACATCGACGCGCAGCTCAAGATGGCGATCGCCCAGGACATCATTCCCGGACCGCGGATCCGGGCGTGCGGGCACCACATCGGCACCACCGGGGACATGAACAACCGGGGGCCGTGGTGGAAGGGCCCTCAGAACCCCGGCGTCGACCTCGCCGCCGACGGGCCCGATGAGCTGCGGAAGGTCGTGCGCGACGAGATCGCCCGCGGTGTCGAGACCATCAAGATCTTCGCGAGCTCGGGGCACGGCGCCCCCAACCGAACCGCGCGGAACATGTCCCGCGACGAGCTCGCCACGATCGTCGCCACGGCCCACGAGCGAGGGGCGAGGGTCCGCGCCCACGTCGCCGATCGGGAGATGATCCTCGAGTGCATCGAGGTCGGTGTCGATGTCATCGACCACGGCGACGAGATCGACGAGGAGATCATCGAGAAGATGGTCGCCGCCGGCACCTTCTGGGTGCCGAGCCTCGTCTATCTCTGGAGCCTGTTCGAGGTCGGCTACGCGAAGCGCTGGGGGGTGACGCCGGAGCTGTACGAGAACGTGCGAACGATGCTGCCGAAGGCGCAGCAGGCCGGCGTGCGCATCCTCGTGGGTGACGACTACAGCGGAGTGTTCCGCACGCTGCTCGACGACGATCCGCTCGATCACCAGGTGGGCAACTACGGCCGCGAGTTCGGGTTCTACGCCGAGATCGACGGCCTGTCGCCGGCGGATGTCCTCACGTGGGGCACCTCCAACGCCGGTCAGCTGCTGGTGGACGCGCCCGCGACGGTGGGCGTCGTCGAAGCCGGTGCCCTGGCGGATCTGATCGTGGTCGACGGCGACCCCGTCGCCGACCTCTCGCTGCTGGCCCGGCCCGACGAAGCGCTGAAGGCCGTCATCCGGGACGGGGTGTTCGTCATCGACCGGCTGCCACCGCGGTCCGGCCGGATGGCAGCCTGATGACCGCCAAGGTCGTCGTCGTCACCGGCGCCGCATCCGGAATCGGCCGGGCTGCCGCCGAGGCCTTCGTGCGCCGAGGCTGGCAGACCGCGCTGGCCGATCTGAACGAGGACGCCGGTAGAGCGGTCGAAGCGGAGCTGCGGGAGCTCGGCGAGTGCGCCTTCTTCCGCTGCGACGTCACCGACGACGACTCGGTGAAGGACGCGGTCGCCGGCACCGTCGGCACCTACGGCCGGCTCGACGCCGCCTTCAACGCCGCGGGCATCGACGGCGAGCACGGCAAGCGGACGGCTGACAGCACCATGGAGAACTGGCACCGGGTGCTCGCCGTCGACCTGACCGGCACCTTCTCCTGCATGCGCCACGAGATCCCGGCGCTCATCGACTCCGGTGGCGGCTCGATCGTGAACTGCGCGTCCACCGCCGGGCTCCGAGGCGCACCGACGGTGTCGGCCTACACCGCGGCGAAGCACGGCGTCGTCGGCCTCACCAGGGTCGCGGCGAAGGAGTACGGCCGAGCCGGTGTGCGCGTGAATGCGATCTGTCCCGGCACGGTCGACACCCCGATGTTCCGCGCGTCGATGTCCTCGTACGTCGACCAGCTGGTGGCCGGCACCCCGGTCGGACGTTTGGCCGAGGCCAGCGAGATCGCCGACGTTGCGGTCTGGCTCTGTGATGGCGCACCCGGCTATCTCACCGGCGAGATCATCTCCGTCGACGGGGGTGTCGGTGCCTGATC
>DATEEV010000003.1:0-2613 GCA_035281005.1 Microthrixaceae bacterium
TCCGTCTCGCGGACGACGTCGTCCGCCACAAGACCATCCGTCTGCCCGACAACGAGGCCACGCGTCGTGGTCTGCTGGGCGAGCCGGCGACGAGCTGATCGTCGACCGGATACGAGGAAGAGGAATCGACCACCATGGCTAGCGACAACTTCGTCACCATCATCGGCAACGTCACCCGCGATCCCGAGCTTCGCTTCACCAACACCGGCCGGGCGCTCGCCGAGTTCGGCGTGGCCGTCAACAACCGCCGCCGCAACCCACAGACCAACGAGTGGGAGGACGGTGATCCCCAGTTCTTCGACGTCACATGCTGGGCCCAGCTCGCCGAGAACGTCAGCGAGTCCGTGTCGAAGGGCACCCGCGTCATCGTCGCCGGGCGCCTCAACTTCCGGCAGTGGGAGACCGACCAGGGCGAGAAGCGGTCGAGAGTGTCCCTGATCGCCGACGAGGTGGGCCCCAGCCTTCGCTGGGCCAATGCCGAGGTCAGCCGCAACGAGCGCCGCGACGGTGCTGGCGGTGGGAACGCCGGCGGTGGCGGTGGGAACGCCGCGCCGCCCGCCGCGACGCCGCCCGCGGGCTACGACTACGACGAGGAGCCGTTCTGATGCCGCCCAAGCGATCCCCCAAGCAGCGTGAGAGCACGCGTCGCGTCAAGAAGAAGGTCAGTGTCCTGGTCCAGGACCGAGTCGAGTACATCGACTGGAAGGACGTGAACCTGCTCAAGCGCTTCATGTCCGACCGCGCCAAGATCCGCGCCCGCCGGGTGACCGGCAACAACGCCCAGCAGCAGCGTCAGGTGGCCATGGCCATCAAGAACGCCCGCGAGATGGCGCTGTTGCCCTACACCAGCCGGGTCACGACCCAGCGTGGGCGCCCCCGCGGCGACGACGATCGTGAACGTGGCCCGCGCCGTCGTGACGACCGCGACAGCCAGCGCGAGGAGGCGACCGAGGAGTTCACGCCACTCGAGGCGACCACGGACGCCCCCGAAGGTGGTGCGCCCGAGTCGACCGATACCGAGAGCACCGAGGTGTCGTCGTGAGCGTGAACCTGAAGGTGTTGCTGCGAGGCGACGTCGACGGCCTGGGCAAGAAGGGCGACATCGTCGAGGTCACCACGGGCTATGCCCGAAACTTTCTGCTGCCGAGAGGGCTGGCCCTCAAGGCGACCACCGGGGCCGAGGCGCAGGCCGGGGCCATGCGTCGCAAGCGGATCCTCAAGGACGCGAAGGACCGCGAGGCGTCCGAGGAGATCGCCAAGCTGTTGGTCCCGAAGGTGATCAACCTCTCGGCCCGCGCCGGCGAGGGCGGCAAGCTGTTCGGCTCGATCACCCAGAACGAGATCGTCGCCGCGATCGAGGAGCAGTCGGGCGTGGTGCTCGAGCGCCGCACGGTCCTGCTCGACGAGCACATCAAGACCACTGGCACCCACACGGTGCAGGTTCGCCTCCACTCCGAGGTCGAGTTCCCGGTGACCCTCGAGGTCGCCGCCTCCTGATCGATGCGGTCCCGGCTGGTCGCCCTCGGGCGACCGGCCGCCCGTTGAACGCGCGCGCCCATCCCCAGGCCTTGTCCACAGGGCGCGGACGTCGGATCCACCGATTCCGCCGAGTTGTCCACCATCTTTTCCACCAAGAAACCCACGTTGTCCCACTAGCTGCCCACAGGCACCTCCCATCAGAGTGACGCCGATGGCCTACGCCCGAACAGACGCCCCGCCAGCGCCCTCCAGCCCCCGGGTCCCGCCGCACAACCTCGATGCCGAACGTTCCCTGCTGGGAGCGATGATGCTGCGCTCGCAGGCCATCGCGGATGCCGTGCAGATCGTGAGCGCGGACGACTTCTACCGGCCGGCGCACCGTCACATCTACGAGGCGGTCTGCGGTCTGTACGCGGCAGGCGAGGCGGTCGACCCGGTCACCGTCTCCGAGGAGCTCAAGCGTGCCGAGCTGCTCGATGCCGTCGGCGGCTCGAAGGAGGTCGTCGCGATCTTCTCCGACGCGCCCGCCACGTCGATCGCCGCCGACTACGCGCGCATCGTCGAGGAGAACGCGATCTTGCGACGGCTGATCGCCACCGCCGGCGAGATCGCCGAGCTCGGGTTCCACCCGCTCGATGACATCACCAAGACCGTCGACACCGCGGAGTCGATGGTCTTCGACATCGGCCAGCACCGTATGGCCGACTCGATGGTGGTGCTGCGCGACCTGCTCGACGCGAGCCTCGACCGCCTCGAGACGCTCTACGAGCGCAAGGACATGATCACCGGCACACCGTCGGGCTACCACGACCTCGACGAGCAACTGTCGGGGTTCCAACCGAACGCCCTGATCATCGTCGGCGCGCGGCCAGCGATGGGCAAGACCGCCTTCGGGCTGGGCGCAGCGGCGAACGCGGCCATCAAGTCGAACAAGCCGGTCATCTACTTCTCGCTCGAGATGGGCCACCTCGAGCTCACCCAGCGCCTGCTCGCCGCCGAGGGGCGCATCGATGCGACGCACCTCCGCAACGGGAGCCTCACCGAGTCCGACTGGGGCAAGGTGACCAAGGCCATGGGCAAGCTGGCCGAGGCACCGTTGTGGATCGACGACAACCCGAACATGACCGTCATGGA
>DATEEV010000004.1:0-2376 GCA_035281005.1 Microthrixaceae bacterium
CGCCGGGGCTCAGGCCGGTTCGCGGTCGAGGCCGGCCAGCCGATGGCGCAGCTGGAGCACGGCTTTGGTGTGGATCTGACAGACCCGCGACTCGGTCACCCCGAGCACCTTGCCGATCTCCTGGAGCGTCAGGCTCTCGTAGTAATAGAGCGTGACCACGATCTTCTCGCGTTCGGGCATGCCGTTGATCGCCTGGGCGAGCAGCTGACGCAGCTCGGCCACCTCGAAGGCACCCATCGGGCCGTGGCTGTCGTCCGCGAGGGTGTCGCCGAGGGTGAGGGTCTCGCCCCGGTCACCGCCGACCACGAGGATCTCGTCGAGGGCGGCGAGGCCCACGGTCGAGATCTGGCTGAGCGTCTGCTGGAACTGCACCTCGGTCCAGCCGAGCTCGTCGGCCAGCTCCTCCTCGGTCGGTGAGCGGTGCATCCGCGACTCGAGCTTGGCGAAGGCCTTCTCGATGGCGCGCACCTTCGCCCGAACCGATCGTGGGACCCAGTCGATCGAACGAAGCTCGTCGAGGATCGCTCCCTTGATGCGGCTGATGGCGTAGGTCTCGAACTTGAAGCCCCGGCCGGGCTCGAACTTGTCGATCGCGTCGATGAGGCCGAACATCCCGTAGCTCACCAGGTCGGCCTGCTCGACGTTCTGCGGCAGGCCCACGGCGACCCGGCTGGCGACGTACTTCACGAGCGGCGAGTAATGCAGGATCAACGCGTCCCGCATCGTCGCCTCGCGCTCGACCTGATAGCGCTCCCACATCGTGCCGACATCGACCTCCGGGGTCGTGTTGCCGTCGTCGACCCTGCCCGCCATGGTCATCCCCTCGGATGCGTCGCCTGATGGACCGCCCGGAGCCGCTCGCGGCTCACGTGCGTATAGACCTGTGTCGTGGCCACGTCGGCATGCCCGAGTAGTTCCTGCACCACCCGTAGGTCGGCACCACCGTCGAGCAGATGAGTCGCGAAGGTGTGTCGCAGCGCGTGGGGGCTGGTGGGAACCGGTGATCGGCGATCGAGGATCCGGCGGACGTCGCGGGGCCCGAGTCGCCGATTCCGACTGTTCAGGAAGAGGGCACGGCCCTCGTCGAGCTGGGCCGACGCCGTGATCTCGCCGCGATCGGCGAGCCAGGCCCGCATGGCCCTGACCGAGGGCGAGCTCAGCGGGACCACTCGCTGCTTGGCGCCCTTGCCCCACACCGTGGCTCGGCGGCGGGGCAGGTCCAGATCGTCGACGTCGAGGCCGCACAGCTCGGAGACCCGAAGACCCGACCCGTACAACAACTCGATCACCGCATCGTCGCGGGCCGTCGACCATCGGGCAGCGGATGCCCCGGCATCGGCTGCGTCCGTTCGCAGCCCTGCCTCGTCGATCAACACGTGGAGCTCGTCTGCCTTGAGGATCCGAGGGAGGCGGCTCCCGCCGCGTGGAACCGACATCCCGGTCGTCGGGTCGAGGCCGATCCGGCCCGTCGTCTCGAGCCAGTCGAAGTAGCGCCGCAACGAGGCCATCCGGCGACGCACGGTCGCCGCGGCGATCCGCTCCGCGTGCAGGTGAGCGAGATAGGAGCGCAGGGTGCCGCGGGTGACGTCGCGGGGACCCTCCAGGCCTCGTTCGCCGGCCCACGTCGCGAACTGCTCGACGTCGCGCCGGTAGGCCGAGCGCGACGACGCGGCGAGCGACGTGAGCACGTCGGAGAATCGAGCAACCTCCCAGCTCATGATGGGCTTCACGATAGTCCAGGGTTCGCGCACTGCGCGCGTAGAGCACCACGTTCCGCAGTCTCTCCGGATCCATGGGGCTCGTGGTCACCGCGGCGTACCGGACCGCTCGAACGCCCCCGCCCTCGCCACGACCTCACCTGCGGCCACGAGGTCGGCGAGTGCGACCGAGACCTGCGCCAACGGGAGGCGGCTGCGCTCCGCGAGCTGGTCGACGGTGGCCGGCGTCCAGGCGAAGACATCGAGAATCGCAGCCTCGTCGAGGGTGGACTGTCGTCGCGGCGCGCGGGCGCCCGACGGCATCGTCGACAGCCCGAGGGCGATGCGCACGTCGTCCGCGTCGCGGCACGGCGCGCATCCGTCGACCAGCAGCTGGTTCGGGCCCACCGACACCGCGCTCGTGACCGGCCCGGGAACCGCCATCACTGTCCGACCGCGATCGTCGGCCTCTCGAACCGTGTGCATCGAGCCACCACCCCGGGCGCTCTCCACCACCACGAGCACCGGTGCGAGCGCGGCGATCAGCCGATTCCGCAGTGGGAACCGCCACCGCTCGGGCCGCGCGCCGATGGGGACCTCGGACAGCACCGCGCCGAGGCGCGCGACACGCGCCGAGAGATCGCGGTGCCGGCGCGGGTAGACGACGTCGAGGCCGTTC
>DATEEV010000005.1:0-5345 GCA_035281005.1 Microthrixaceae bacterium
GGCGTGCTTCGTGGCGGTGTACGGCGCGTCGCCGAGGTTCACCAACAGCCCGGCGGCTGACGCGGTGACGAGCAGGTAGCCCTCACCACGCGACTCGACCCGCGGCAGGTAGGCCGCGGCCGCGTGCACGATCCCCATGACATTGATCGACCACACCCGGTTCCAGACGTCATCGTCGCCGTCCACGCCCATGCCGCTCGCGATGCCCGCGTTCGCGCACAACAGGTCGACCGGGCCATGGGTCGCCTCGGTCTGCTCCAGGAGGTCCTCGAGGTCGCTGCGGTTGGCCACGTCGCAGCGCACGAACGTCGCGCGGTCGCCCAGGTCAGTCGCCACGCGCGCTCCGAGCTCGCGTTGGACGTCGGCCACCACCACCGCACGCGCGCCCTCGTCGACGAATGCCCGGGCCATCGCGGCGCCGATGCCGCTCGCACCGCCGGTGATCACCACGACCTTGCCGTCGACGTTCATCCCACTCCCCGTCGAGCGGCCTCGAGCGTCCGCATGGTCGTCGCGCGCCGATCCGCGCCCCACGGCATCGCCATCACCACCGGGAGGTCGACACCGGCGTGCACGTAGGCGGCGACCGTTGCCGCGACGTGGTCGTCGTCGCCGATCACGTTGATGGCGTCGACCATCGTGTCCGACATCGCGGCGACGGCGCCGTCGCGATCTCCCGATGCGCGGGCGGCGCGCAGCCGCTCGACCTCTCCCTCGAACCCGGCGCGGGCGAACGCCGTCGCGTACGCGTCGACGACGGCGTAGGAGAAGAGGTCCTTGCGCGCGGCGTCGACCGCGGTCTCACGATCGCCGGCGGTCACGTGCACGTAGGCGATCACCTGACATGCGCCCGCGGGGCGGCCGGCGGCCTGCTCTCCTTCGCGCACCCGCTCGACGCACCAGGGCACCGCGGATGCCGGCAGGTAATTCAGCAGGACCCCGTCGGCCGCCTCGCCCGCCAGTCGCAGCATCGTCGGATTGAGCGCTCCGAGCACGAGGCGGGGACGGCGATCGCCCAGGCGGACGCCGAGGCGGAACCGGCTGCACCGGTAGTACTCGCCCTCGTGGCTCACCGCCTCACCGGAGAGGCACGAGCGCACGAGCTCGAGGTACTCACGGGTCCGGGCGATCGGGCTCGCCCCGTACTCGACGCCGTGCCATCGCTCGGTGACCACCGGCGACGAGATGCCCACGCCCAGCCACACGTCACGCTCCGGGTGGAGCGACTGCAACGTCGCCGCCCCCATGGCCGCGACCATCGGCGTGCGGAGCTGCAGCGCGAGGACCCCGGTGCCGAGCCCCACCTCCGGCGCGGAGGCCCCCGCCGCGGCGAGCGTGGCGAACGCCTCGAGCCCGACGGTCTCCGCGGTCCACACCGAGTCGTAGCCCATGGATGCGGCGGCGACGGCGATCTCGGGCACCGCAGCGCCGCCGAGCGACGCCAGGCTGGCGAACGTCATGCCGATTCCGCTCGGCTCGGTCGTGGTGTCGCCCGTCACGGCTGCCAACCGTCCCGGTCAGGTGTCCCGGTCATTCGTCCCCCATCGTGGTCAGGGGCGACTGTAGCGACACGATCTGGGCCGTCGATCGTGGCGATCGATCGCCTCGATCGATCGCACCGATCGCCGACGCCGATCGCCAGCACGATCACTCGGCCGATCGTCCGGGCAGGAAAAGTGCCCACTGCCCCGCCCTTGCCAAGGTGGCGGTGCGGGGTCAGGCTTCGCCACTACCAAAACGCCAAAACGCACCGGACTGTCAGAGGTAGGCAATAGGCTGACAGCCGAACCGGCCCCTAACCGGAGGGAACATGACCGAGACCCTGTCGACCGAGCCAACGGCGACCGAAGCGCTTCCGACCAGCGATGCGCTCGCCGAAGCCGTCGCGCTCATCGATCGGGGTCTGGGCGATATCTCCGAGCGGAGCCTCGTTTCGGCCGGAGAGGTCGCCGACCTCCTGCTCGACGTTCGCAGCCTCCTCACCGTTCGCCCCGAGGACGTCTCGATCAACTGATCGGTCCCCGCGTGGTCAGGCGGCGGTGAGCTCTGCGAAGGCCGTCTCGATCGCGGCGCGCAGGTGCTCGGGCTCGTCGATCGCTCCCGCGTCGACGACGAGGCCCATGTTCAGGACACCCCGGTACGACATCGTCGTCAGGTTGAACGCGGTGCCCGACAGCGGCCCGATCGGGTAGGTCGCCTCGATCAGCGACCCGCCCATGAAGACGTCGACCGGCGCGGCTCTCAGGTTCGAGGTGGTGAAGTCGACCGAGGACGCCAGTCGGAACGCGGAGCGGATCAGCACCGATGTCGGCAACAGGTTCACCAGGCCGGCCATGCCCTCGAAGGCGCCCACGGCGGGATCGGACTTGGTGCGCGCGAGCAGCGAACCGATCGTGTTGAGCTGTTGGGACGCATCCCGGCCGTCGGTGGGCACCTCGGTCTGGGTGAGGCCGAACATGTTCCCTCCGGCCGAGCCATCGCGCCGGCGACTCACCGGCATCGCCATCCGCAACGCATCCACCGAAGCGCCTCGGTCGGAGTGGTAGCGCCCCGCCCCACGGGCCGCACCCGCCACGAACACGTCGTTCACCGACACGCCGTGGCGCTTGGCGACGGTTCGCACGTCGTCGAGCGACACGTCGATCGTGCCGAACCACCGGCGCAGCGAACGGGACGTCCACAGCGGTGAGAGCTGACGGCGATCCACTCGAGCCTGTCGTAACGCCGACCCCGTGAGGTCGACCGCTTGCTGGCCGAGGTGCACGGCCTCGGTCGGATGGCGCAGCGACGTGGCGACCTGGGCCGCTCCCCGCTGGGTCGCTCCCAACGTCCGCCGCGTGACGTGGGCGGCGGTGCCCGCCAGGGTCCCGATGAGGCCCTCGTCGGAGTTGTCATCGATGAACGGTGCCTCGATCGCATCAGGCTCGACCGCCGATCGCTCGAAGTCGACGAACTGCTCGGAGATGCGCAGGCCGCCTTCGCCGTCCATGAGGGTGTGGTGGAGCCGTTGGAGCATCGCGGCACCCTCTCCGAGCCCCTCGATGATCGTGAACTCCCACAAGGGCCGCGCCCGGTCGAACGGATCCCCGAAGATCGTCATCACCGCGTCGTACAGGTCCCGTCGATCGGCCTCGCCGCCGAGCGAGATCCATCGGAGGTGATGGTCGAGGTCGAAGTCGGGATCTCGCCGCCATTCGGGAGGGGCGAGGCGCCCGAAGCCCCTGACGACCCGCTGGTGAAGGCGGGGCACGACCTCGACGGCTCGCTCGAGGCGCGTCCGGAACCGCTCCCGGTCGAGCGGCTGATCGAAGATCGTCAGGTTGCCGATCGTGTTGGCCAGGCGAGGGTCCTTGTCGAGGTTCCACATCAGCGACTCGACATCACTCATGTGACGTTCGGCGTGGATCTCGCGATCGCCCATCACGGGTCAGCGTAGGGGCCAGAAACGTCGCGCGAGCAGGCCGAGCCCCACGCCGATGCTGGCGCCGGCAAGTACGTCTGACGCGTGGTGGACCCCGACGTGCACGCGGCTCCACGCCACGGCCCCGCCGAGTGCGGTCCAGCCCAGCCGCTCCAGCGGACCGGCACCCTCCCACAGCATCACGACCGCGCACGCGGCAGCAGAGGCGTGCCCGCTCGGGAAGCTCGACGTGCGGGGCAGGCGCAGGTAGTGGGCGTGTTCCGTGACCACCAGCGGGCGATCGCGGCGGAACATCCACTTGACCGGGCCGTTGACGATCGCCGCCTCCATGCCCTGCACGCTCGACATTCGCACCGCGTACTCGAGGTCGTCGTGACGCCGCAGCGCTCCGACCACCCCTGCCATGTGCCAGACGACCGACGAGTCGCCCCAACCGGTCAACTTGTACATCGCGCGGTTCACTGCCGGGATGCTCCGGCCGCGCTCCGCCAAGCGGTCAGCGGCGGCATCGAGGCGTTCGACCGCGGGTCGTTCGAGCAGGGGGGCGAAGGATCTCAATACAGGGTCGAAGTCGCAGGTCAATCAGGTCGAGAGTGCCACGGCCTGCTCGGCCATCGGGACGGCGCTCGGATCGCCGCCGAACTCAGGACAGTACGCCTGGAACGCGCACCAGTCGCAGAGCCGGGAGGGCTTGGGGCGGAAGTCCTCCCGCTCGCAGGCGCGCTCGACCGCGGTCCAGATCGCCGAGACCTTCTTGCGCAGGCCTCGGATCGACTGCTCGGACGGGGTCGCGATGATGAGTTGGGGCTGGTCTCCCAGGTAGAGCAGCCGCACGCGCGCCGGCCGTTTGCCGAACAGCTGCTCGCACAGGAATGCGTAGAAGTGCACGCCGCCGAGCCGGTTGATCTCCTGGGTGTGGTGCGGGACGCGGCCGGTCTTGTAGTCGGTCACGACCAGCTCGCCGTCTTCGTCGAGCTCGAGGCGGTCGATGATGCCGCGCAGCCGGAGATCGCCCACCTCGGCCTCGAGGCGGAGCTCGAGGCCGATCGGGTTGATCGTCGTCGGGTCCTCGACCACGAAGTACCGATCCACCATGAGTGCGGCGTCGTCGAAGAAGGCCTGGCGCGCGGCGTCGTCGAGGTCGAGCTCGACGAACTCGGGATCGGCGGACAGCTCGTCGATCGCCCGCCGAAGGCAGTCGTGGCCCAGCGCGATGGTTCGATCGGGCGCGTCGGCGCAGAACAACAACTCGAGCGCTCGGTGCACCAGGGTGCCCTTCACGGCCGGCACCGAAGGCGGCTCGGGCAGGCGGTCGATCGCCGAGAAGCGGAATGCCAGGGCGCAGTCCTTGAACGCCGAGACCTTGGACGGTGACAGCGAAGTGGGGAGCGGGAGCGCCATGGCCGAAGCGTACGCGGGCGGTGTGACGGTCAGGACGATGCCCGGATGAGCGCGGCGATCGCCCCGGGGGCCTCCATCGGCCCGAAGTGACCGAGCTCGGGCAGCTCGACCAGCCGACCGTTCCCCAAGCGCGCCGCCACGTCGGCGGCGAAGTCGGCGGGACCGGGCACGGCGTCGGGCGCGCCGTGCACCACGGTCACCGGGCAGCGGACCTCACCGAGGTGGTGCGGGGCGCGATGCTGCCCGCCCATCCGATAGTTCTGCGCCTCGTCCTCGGGAGCGCAGCGCAGGCGGACCGTGCCGTCCTCGAGCTCCTCGAAGCCGCCGCGCAGATACGCGTCCATCGCGTCGGGTGTGAACACGTGGAGGGGGGGCTTGGACGAGAAGTTCGTCCGAGCAGCCTCGAGCGACTCGAACTCCGGGCGTCGCCGGGCGGCAGCGACGGCGAGCGGGTTCTCGCCGTCCATCGATGGGAGATCGTGGTCGTCGGGCATCACGATCGGCTCGTACAGCACCAGGCCAC
>DATEEV010000006.1:0-3007 GCA_035281005.1 Microthrixaceae bacterium
GCCTCGTCGGGCGGCTCGTGCTCCGAGAAGCCGAATCGCTCGTAGAGGTGCTTCATCCAGCGCGGCGCCCACCAGTTCGCCTCACCGGCGAGCTTCATGAACGCCGGCACCAGCGTGGCCCGCACCAGGGTGGCGTCCATCAGGACCGCCAGCGTCAGGCCGACACCGAACAGCTTGATGAACGAGATCCCTGAGGTGCTGAACGCGATGAACGTGATCGCGAGCAGCGCCGCGGCGGCCGTCACGATGCCGCCGGTGCGCTCGAGGCCGCGGGCGACCGCCTCGGTGTTGTCGCCACTGCGATCGTGCTCCTCCTTGATCCGGGACAGCAGGAACACCTCGTAGTCCATCGACAGGCCGAAGGCGATGCAGAACATCAGGATCGGTGTCGTGGTGTCGGTCATGCCCGTCGGTGTGAAGCCGAAGAACCCGGAACCGTTGCCCTCCTGGAAGATCCAGATCATGGCGCCGAAGGTCGCGGTGAGCGACAACAGGTTCAACACGATCGCCTTGATCGGCACCACGACCGATCCGAACATGAGGAACAGCAGCACGAAGGTGGCGCCGACGATGATGGCGCCGGCGAGCGGGAGCTTGGCGGCGATCGCGGCCTTGGAGTCGACGAGCTGGGCGGAGGCGCCGCCGACGAGCAGCGGGCCGATCGGCGAGTCGTACTCGCGGATCTCCGCGACCAACTGTTCTCCCTCGTCCGAGATCGGCACGACGTCGGGCACCACGTTGTACCGAGCGGCGCCTTCGACGCGGTACCCCTCGAGCGTGGGATCGGGGCCGAGCACCATCGCACCGTCGACGAAACGACCCGACGACGAATCCACCCGCGACACGCCGTCGAGAGCGGAGAGATCGGCAGCGACGACGGCGATCATCGTCGCGTCGTAGCCCGTGGCCTCGTCCGCGATGACCGGGAACGCCTGGGCCTCGTTCGAGGCGAACTCGGTCGTGAGTCGATCGGTGGCGACCCGCGCCGGGTCGTCGCTGGGCAGGACCCGCTGATCGGGCACGCCGAACGCGACGTCGAGGAAGGGCAGGCCGAGGAACAACAGGAGCGCGATCACCGCGAGCGAGACCGCCATCGGTCGACGCATCACCCGCTTGGCGTTGCGGTACCAGAAGCCCGACTCGCCGGTGGTGGAACGGGCGCGGCGCTTGAACACCTGGAACGAGTTGACGCGAGGCCCGAGGACGGCGAGCAGCGCGGGCAGGGTGATCACCGCAGCCAGCATCGACACCACCGTCACCCCGAGGCCCGCCCACGCGAAGGAGCGGAGGAAGTACAGGGGGAAGACGAGCAGCGCCGAGAGCGACACACCGACGGTCAGCGCGGACACCGCCACCGTGCGCCCGGCGGTCTGCACGGTGCGGATGACCGCCGCCTCGGTCGATCGCCCGTTCGCGAGCTCCTCCCGGAACCGGCTCACGATGAACAACGAGTAGTCGATCGCGAGGCCCAGGCCCATCGCGGTGACGAGGTTGATCGAGAACACCGACACGTCGGTGAACAGGGTGACCAGCGAGAGGGTGAAGAAGGTCCCGAGGACCGAGATCAGGCCGACCATGAGCGGGAGGCCCGAGGCGACGAGGCCACCGAACACGATGATCAGGAGGACGAGCGTGATCGGGACCGCGATCATCTCGGCCCGGCTCAGGTCCGACTCGATGGTGTCGGAGACCGCGCGGAACACCGGTGCCTGGCCACCGGCCGTGATCGTCACCGGTCCGCGATCGCCGGTCAGCTCCTCGAGGATCTCACCGGTCGACTCGTCGACCTCGTCCTCGTCGCCGCCGATGCGAGCCAGGATGAGGGCGGAGTCACCGTCGGTCGATCGCAGCGGCGGGACTCGGCCGAGCGACCAGTAGCTCGCCGCCTCCTCGATGTCGTCGCGGGCGAGCAACTCGCTCAGCACCTCGTCGGCCGCGGCCTGCACCGGCGGGGCGTCGACCGCGACCGCGCCGGCATCGGTCGGGCTCGCGTCGACCAGCAGGACGAGGTTCGGCTCCCCTGCGCCGAAGCGCTCGTCGAGGATGTCGCGCGCCTTGGTCGACTCGGCCGCGGGGTCGTAGAACCCGCCACCCGACAACCGGCCGAACACACCCGAGCCGAGCACTGCCGCGGTCATCACCGCCACGAACGAGACGACGAGGACGACTCGTCGTCGCCTGACCGTCAGCGCGCCGAGGCGGCCGAAGAGCCCTGGTCCGCCGAGGCTGGATTCACCCTGCTTCGATCCGTGCATCCCGGTTCCTCCCGTTGCTGGTCTGCCGGTGGTGGAGTCCCCGGATCACCCGCGACGGGGATGATCACTAGGTTTACATCCGTACACGTATGGACGTACACTTATACACGTACACATACAGCCGTCAACAGATTTGGCTAGATTCATGGGTGAGATGACGGATGTCACAGCACGCATACGCAACCCGCGGGGTCAGGGCGACCGGCTTCGCGACGACCTGATCGAGGCCGCGCTCGTGCTCATGAGCGAGCACGGTGATCCCGAAGCCGTCTCCATCCGCGCCGTCGCCAAGGCCGCGGGCGTGACCCCCACCGCCGCGTACCGTCACTTCGAGGACCGCGACGCGCTCGTGGTCGCCGCCTGCGAGGCGAACTTCGAGCAGTTCGCGGCGTTCCTCTTGCCGTACTACGCCGAGCTCGACGACCCGTTCGAGCGCCTGCTGGGCGCCGGCCGCGGCTACCTCGACTTCGCGGAGGGGGACCCGGGCCGCTACCGAGTGCTGTTCTCGAACCCCATCACCCAGTCGGTCAAGGCCGACGCCTGGCCCGACATGCTCTCGGGGGACACGGCGTTCGCACAGCTGATCTCGCTGGTGCAGGGATGCATCACTGCGGGCGCGAAGCCGCAGACCGACGACGCGGTCTACCTCTCGTTCCAGCTGTGGACCTGGATCCACGGCATCGTCGACCTTCGCATCACCCATCCCGGCATGGACTGGCCCGACGCCTGGCGGATGTTCGTCGACGTCACCG
>DATEEV010000007.1:0-8379 GCA_035281005.1 Microthrixaceae bacterium
GGCCGGTGTCGACTACGAGGCGTACGCGCGGCGCGTCGGCGAGCTCGGGTTCACGATGATCCTCGGCCCGTCGATCGACGTCGGCTCGGGCTCTGCGCTCGGCTCGCGCTCGTTCGGCACCGACCCGGCCCGGGTCGCCGCCTACGGGCTGTCGGTGACGGCCGCGATCCAGCGCGCCGGCCTGGTCCCGGTCGTGAAGCACTGGCCGGGCCTCGGGCGAGGAGATCGCGACACCCACATCGGTCCCGCCACGGTGCCGGACATCGCCTCGTTGCGATCAGCGGACCTCGTCCCCTTCGACCAGGCGATCGCGCAGCTCGTGCCCGCGGTGATGGTGAGCCACGCGAACGTCCCCGGGCTCACCGGCGATGCACCCGCGAGCCTCTCCTCGGCCGCCATCGACGGCGAGCTCCGCGGCCGCCAGGGCTACGACGGACTGGTGATGACCGACTCGCTCGGCATGGGAGCGGCGCTACGGGGCCGGACCCAACCCGAGGTCGCGGAGCTCGCGATCGCAGCCGGTGCCGACATCGCGATGGTCTCGGGAGCCGCGGTGGTACCCCCCACCCACGCCCGGCTCGTGGATGCGATCGACACGGGTCGCCTCCCACCGCAGCGGGTCCGGGAGGCCGCGGCGCGGTCGCTCCATGTGACCGGGAACTCTTGTCAGCCAATATGACATTACCTACGCTCTGGGCTGATGAGCTCGGTTCCCGATGGCCGGCGTGCCCGTTCCGAGCGGAGTCGCGCCGCGATCGTGGATGCGTTCCTCGGCCTGTTGCCCGAGGCCACGCGACGTCCCACCGTGGAGGAGATCGCGACGGCGGCCAACGTCTCGGAGCGGTCGGTGTACCGGCATTTCCCCGACGTCGACAGCCTGATCGAGTCGGCGATCTCACGTCGGATCGAGTTGATGGCGCCTCTCGCCGTCGTCGAGGTGGATCGCGACGCCCCGTTCGAGGTGAGGGTCTCGACCTTCGTCGAACGACGCGGTGGGTTCTACGAGGCGTCGTTGCCGCTGAGGCGCTTCACCGACCGCGTCCGCGACGAGATCCCCGCGATCGAGGAGATCGAGGAGATCCGCCGGGTCTTCCTCCGCGACCAGATGCTCGAGGTGTTCGCGACCGAGCTCTCGACCCAATCGGCCGAGGATCGCGAGCGGCTGGGGCGGACGCTGGAGGCGGTGTCGTCGTGGTCGACGTGGCGACACCTCCGCACCGACCAGGGCTGTTCGACCGACGAGGCGTTCGAGTCGATGGAGTTGGCCGTCCGAGCGCTGTTGGCGTCTCACCAACGAACCACCTGACCAGACTGGAACCGATGGACATCCTCCGCACCCCCGACGACGCCTTCGAGGGTCTGCCCGGCTTCGACTTCGAGCCGCACTACGAGATCATCCCCGCCGACGGAGAGGGCGAGACGCTGCGCGTCCACTACCTGGACGAAGGGCCGGCGGACGGCCAGGTGGTGCTGTGCCTCCACGGCGAGCCGTCGTGGAGCTACCTCTACCGCCACATGATCCCGATACTGGTCGGGGCCGGCCATCGGGTGATCGTCCCGGACCTCGTCGGCTTCGGCCGCAGCGACAAGCCCGCCTCGCGCCTCGACTACTCCTACGCGCGCCACGTCGGCTGGATGGACGCCCTCGTCGTGGAGCGCCTCGACCTGCGCGACATCACGCTGTTCTGCCAGGACTGGGGTGGTCTCATCGGGCTCCGCCTGGTCGCCGCGCATCCCGAGCGCTTCGCCCGGGTCGTCGCGTCGAACACGTTCCTGCCGACCGGCGATCGCGACCCCGGCGATGCGTTCCGCTCCTGGCGGGACTTCTCCCAGAGCGTCGAGACCTTCCCCACGGGCTTCATCGTCAACGGTGGCTGCACGACCGAGCTCGCCCCCGAGGTGATGGCCGCGTACGACGCGCCGTTCCCGGACGAGTCGTACAAGGAAGGGGCGCGTCAGTTCCCGACCCTCGTGCCGGCATCGCCCGACGACCCGGCTGCTCCCGACAACCGCGCCGCGTGGGAGGTGCTCTCCGCGTTCGACAAGCCGTTCCTGTGTGCCTTCGGCGACTCCGACCCGATCACCGCCGGCGCCGACCGGGTGCTGAAGGAGCTCATCCCCGGTTGTGTCGGACGTCCCCACGTCACCGTCGAGGGCGGCGGCCACTTCATCCAGGAGGACCGCGGACCGGAGATGGCGAGGATCGTCGTCGACTTCATGGCGGCGACGTGATGCTGCACCCGGTCCGAGGCCTGTGATGGACGCGGCGATCAACGCTCCGCCGCCCGCAGGCATCGAGCTGCATCCGGTCGAGCTGCGACGGTCCTCGCCGCTTCACCTCGAACGACGACTGCGCCAGACCGTGCAGGCGTTCGGCCCGCGGCTCGGGCCGTTGCTCGTGCGCCGCGGCCTCGGCCGGGAGGTGCCCGACGCCACGCTCGCCCGGCAGGTGCGCCGGGCGTTCAGCGCCCTCGGTGCCACCTACGTGAAGCTCGGCCAAGTCGTCGCGTCGGCACCCGGGGTGTTCGGGCCGGAGATCGCCGAGGAGTTCCGATCCCTGCTCGACGCGGGACGACCGGTCGAGATCGATCGAATCCGAGACGTGATCGAGCGTGAGACCGGCCAGCCGTTGCACGCGACCTTCTCGTCGTTCGATCCGGACCCGATCGGCTGCGCGTCGATCGCCGTGGTGCACCGGGCCGTGCTGCGCGACGGGCGCGCCGTCGCGGTGAAGGTGACCCGTCCGGGCATACGGAGTCGGATCAGTGCCGACCTCGACATCATGGAGCTGGTGCTGCCGCGGCTCGCGGCGAGGTTGGCCGGCGGCGACGCCGCGCTCGTCGGGCCGATGCTGGAAGGTCTGCGGGAGCAACTCGGCGAGGAGCTCGACCTCCGCAACGAGGCGCGCACGATGACCTACTTCAGGGCGATGCTGGCGCGGGAGGGCCGCTTCGAACGGATCGTGATCCCCGAGGTCGTGCCGGAGTGCTCCGGGGCGCGGGTGTTGGTGATGGAGCTCCTCGACGGCATGGCGATCGACGACCTCTCCGCCGCGGAGTCGTTCGGCTTCGACCCCGCGCCGCTCGTGCAGGAGGTGGTCAAGGCGTGGTTCCTCATGGCATTGCGCGATGGCGCCTTCCACGGCGACATGCACGCCGGCAACATGTTGCTCCTCGCGGACGGCAGGGTGGGGGCGCTCGACTGGGGGATCCTCGGTCGGCTCACTCCGGAGACCCACGATCACTTCCGCTCGATCATCGCCGCCGCGCTCGGCGACGAGGAGGCCTGGAAGCGGGTGACCGACCGGGTGCAGGAGCAGTTGGGCCCGGTGCTCGAGGAACGCCTCGGCATCGCGATCGACGACATCCCCGACATGGTCCGCGGCGTGCTCGAGCCACTGCTGACGAGGCCCTTCGGCGAGGTGCAGCTCTCGGCGTTGATCGCCGGGCCCGAGGCGCAGGACGGTGCTGGACTGGGCTTCGTCAGGGCCGGTGCCCCGAGCGATGGCGGTGCGGAACTGCCCGAGTTCGATCGGGGGATGTTCCTGCTGGGCAAGCAACTGCTCTACTTCGAGCGCTACGGCAAGATGTACCTGTCGGACGTCTCGCTGGTCTCGGACCGGGCGTTCTTCGAGTCCCTCGTCGCTCCTGGCGAGACGGCCCAGGGCCACGCGCCCCCCGACCACGCGCCCCCCGAGGTCGACCCGCCGAGCTGAGATTTCGCGACCACGGGCCCTTCACCGCGATGTCCGATCACCGCTGGTGAACGGTGGCGCGACCTATCAGGATGACCTCGTGGATCTCGACCCCGACCGGTGTCTGAGGATGTGTCGCAGCGGCGACCCGCGCTTCGACGGCTGGTTCTTCGTCGGAGTGACCTCCACGCACATCTACTGCCGGCCGTCGTGCCCTTCCCGGCCACCGCGCGCGGACCGCATGCGGTACTACCCGAGCGCCGCCTCGGCCCAGTCGGCCGGCTTCCGGGCCTGCAAGCGATGCCGGCCCGATGCCTCGCCCGGATCGCCCGAGTGGGACCTGCGGGCCGACCTCTCGGCGCGGGCGATGCGCCTGATCGGCGACGGCGTCGTCGACCGGGAGGGCGTGGCCGGCATGGCCGCTCGCCTGGGCTACAGCGAGCGGCACCTCCACCGGCTGCTCGTCGCGGAGCTCGGCGTCGGTCCCCAGGCACTCGCCCGCGCCCAGCGGGCCCAGTCCGCCCGCCTCCTGATCGAGACGACCGACCTGCCCTTCACCGACGTGGCCTTCGCCGCGGGGTTCGCCAGCGTCCGGCAGTTCAACGACACCGTGCGAGAGGTGTTCGCCGACAACCCGACCCATCTCCGCGCAGTCGCGCGACGTCGACGGGGCTCCACCCCGATCCGGCCCGGCTGGGTCTCGGTCCGCCTGGCGCACCGTCAGCCGTTCGACGCCGCCGCGGCGTTCTCGTTCCTCGTCACTCGTGCGGTGCCCGGCGTCGAGGAGCCGACCGACGCCGGCGGGCTGCGACGGGCGCTCACACTGCCCGGCGGATCCGCGGTGGTCGAGCTCGAGCCGGCGGACGGTCACGTGTGGTGCCGCCTTCGGCTCGACGACGTCGCGGACCTCGGCGCGGCGGTCCATCGGTGCCGTCGCCTCCTCGACCTCGACGCGGACCCCGTCGCGGCCGACGAGGTCCTCGCGGCGAACGGCCTCGCCCGTGCGGTGCGACTCCATCCTGGCCTGCGCGTCCCGGGCACGGTCGATCCTCACGAGCTCGTGTGCCGGGCCGTGGCCGGCCAGCAGGTGAGCCTGGCCTCGGCTCGCCGGGCGCTGGGACTGATCACCGCGACGGTCGGATCGAGGCTGGAGCACCCGGTCGCTGGGGTGACCCACACCTTCCCGTCCGCGGAGCAGGTCGCGGCGATCGCGCCGGCCGGGGCGCGCATGCCGCGCCGGCGGGCGGTGGCACTGACCGGGATCGCGGCTGCCCTCGCCGACGGTTCGTTGGTCGTCGACGCCGGCTCGGACCGGGAGGCCGCCACCGCCGCGCTGCTGGCTCGGCCGGGGATCGGCCCGTGGACGGCCGCGTACGTCGCGATGCGGGCGCTGGGCTCACCCGACGCCTGGTTGCCCGGCGACGTCGGGGTGCGCGCCGGGTTGGAGGCACTCGGCCTGCGCGCTGGGCTCGATCTGCAGGCAGCGCCGGAGCGGTGGCGACCCTGGCGCTCGTATGCCGTCATGCACCTGTGGGCCGCCGCGGCCCAGGTCGACTCGTCGAAGGAACAGCCCGACACTCGGAAGGGATCGCGATCATGACCCTCGTTCGCACCACCATCGACACCCCGATCGGCGAGCTCACCCTCGTCGCGTCCGACCGGGGCCTGCGCGCCGTGCTCTGGCCGGTCGACGACACGCGCGTGGGCTTCGACGAGGCCGTCGTCGAGGCCGATGACGGTGGCCGGGCCCATCCGGTGCTCGGCCCTGCTGCGGTCCAGCTCGACGAGTACTTCGCCGGGTCGCGCCGGGACTTCGACCTTCCGCTCGACGCGGTCGGCAGCGACTTCCGCCTCGAGGCCTGGTCCGCGCTGCGCACGATCCCCTACGGAGAGACGATCAGCTACGGCGAGCAGGCGTCACGCCTCGGTCGGCCGTCGGCGAGCCGGGCCGTGGGGTCGGCGAACGGCGACAACCCGATCTCGATCGTGGTGCCCTGCCACCGCGTCGTCGGTGCCGATGGGTCGCTGGTCGGCTTCGCCGGGGGACTCGATGTGAAGCGCTGGCTGCTCGATCACGAACGCGCCCACACCGCCGCTTCGTAGGGATCGAGGCGGCCCTCGAGGGGCTCGCGGCCCGAGCTGGTCAGCACGAGCGGTTCGTCGGGCTCGTCGAAGGCGATCGGGCGATCGGTGAAGTTGACCGCGACGGTCGCCGCGGCGGGATCGTCCGGGAGGTGTCGTCGGAACGCGACGACACCGTCGGCGGAGTCGAGCAGGTCGAGGTCGCCCAGCCGGAGCCCGGGGTGGTGCCGGCGGAGATCGAGCAGGCGACGGTAGAGGTGCGGGATCGAGTCCGGCTCTCCGAGTAGCGTCTCGACGTTGAGGCGCTCCGGTCGCGGCGGCCACGGCAGCCACGGGTCGCCGGCCCAGCCGTGGGTGTCGTCGGGGGTCCAGGGGATGGGAGCGCGACAACCGTCGCGACCGCCGGGGTCGCGGATGTCGTCACCCTCGACGATGGCGTCCTCGAGGCCGAGCTCCTCGCCGGCGTAGAGGAAGACGGTGCCGCGCAACGTTGCGAGCAGCACCGCGGCCGAGCGCGCGGTTCGCTCGTCGCCACCGAAGCGGGTGCGATGGCGGGGCTGGTCGTGGTTCGACAGCACCCAGGTCGGAGGAGCGTGCGCGGCGAGGTGGGCGAGCTCGGTGCGAGCGATCGTGGCGCGCCACCTGGCCGCGTCCCATGGCCCGAACATCGGCGGGAAGTTGAACGCCAGGTGCAGCTCGTCCTGGTCGCCGAGGTGGCCGACGATCTGTTCGATCTCGAGCAGCATCACCTCGCCGATCGAGACGCGATCGCCGGGATAGCCGTCGAGAAGCCGACGGATCTCGCGCAGGTGAGCGTGGGTCTCGGGGCGGTCGTTGAGCACGACGTGGGGGAGGCCCACGAGGTCCTCGGGCTCGGACGGGAGGGCCGGGTCCTTGCCGATCAGGTTGACGACGTCCATGCGGAACCCGTCGACGCCCCGGTCGAGCCAGAACCGCAGCGTGCCGTGCATCGCCTCGACGACGGCGGGGTGATGCCAGTCGAGGTCGGGCTGGGAGGGCAGGAAGTTGTGCAGGTAGTACTGCCCGGTCGCTTCGTCGAGGGTCCAGGCCGGCCCCATCGTGAGCGACTCGGTCCAGTTGTTGGGGAGGCTCCCGTCGGTGGGAGGGTCACGCCACACGTACCACCCGCGCCGGGGGCTGTCCGTGGAGGATCGCGACTCGACGAACCACGGGTGCTGGTCGGAGGTGTGGTTCGGCACCCAGTCGATGATCACCCGGAGGCCTCGCTCATGGGCATCGGCGAGCAGGCGGTCGAACGCCGCGAGGTCACCGAAGAGGGGATCGACGTCGCAGTAGTCGCTCACGTCGTAGCCGTAGTCGGCCATGGGGGAGCGGAAGAACGGCGACAGCCAGATCGCGTCGACCCCCAGCCACTCCAGGTGGTCGAGGTGGGCCCTGATGCCCTCGAGGTCGCCCACCCCGTCGCCGTTCGAGTCGCAGAACGATCGGGGGTAGATCTGGTAGATGACGGCCGAGCGCCACCACGGCGTGTCCTCAGGTGCTGTCACGCCGGTATCCTTGCCGGTCGTGGGGAACAGATTGCGCGAGTTCAACGGTGACGAGGCAGTGATCGCTGATCAGCTCACGAAGCTGAAGGACGAGGCGGGCAGCCACTCGCCGAGCCTGTTGACCCTTCGAGAGCAGCTCCCCGAGCTCGACATCCAGGTCGACGCCTGCTTCATCTCGAACCCGTATGCCACCCAGCTGTTCCTCGACCACCTCCAGCGGGAGCTGATCGACACGGGAGCGATCCGTGACGTGCTGGAGTTCTACCCGTCGCAGAACCAGGTGATCGCGGCGTTGCTGGCCCAGCATCTCGGCATCGGGCCCGAGTGGCTCTTCGTCGGCAACGGCGCGATCGAGATCATCCAGGCGGTGATCCACAACCTCGCGAAGCGGCGGGTGCTGGTGACGCTGCCGACGTTCAGCTCGTACTACGAGTACGCCGAAGGGCGGGTCGACGTGGCGTTCCACATGCTGCGCAAGGAGGACGACTTCCGCCTCGATCCCGACGAGTACCTGGCGAAGGTCGCCGAGACCGATCCCGACCTGGTCGTGCTCATCAACCCGAACAACCCCGACGGGTCCTACCTGCCCTACGAGGACCTCGCCCGGATCATCGCCGGGCTCCCGCCGGAGGTCACCTGCGTCGTCGACGAGAGCTTCATCCACTTCGCGTTCGAGGACATGAACCTCGAGATCCGTTCCGTGATCGGCGAGTGCGAGCATCGACCGAACCTGGTCGTGGTGAAGTCGATGTCGAAGGACTTCGGCATCGCCGGGATTCGCGCCGGGTACGCGATCATGCATCCCGAGCGGGTCGGGTCGCTCCTGCGCAACGGGTACCTGTGGAACTCGAACGGGCTCGCGGAGTACTTCTTCCGGCTGTACTGCCGCGACGACTTCGTCGACCAGTACGACATCGTGCGCAAGCAGTACATCCTCGAGACCCAGCTCTTCTACCGGCAGCTCGAGAAGGTGCCCGGCGTGCGCGTGTACCCGTCGATGGCGAACTTCGCGCTGGTCGAGATCCTGGGCGGCCTCGACGCGGATGATGTCGTACGGCACCTGCTGATCCGCCA
>DATEEV010000008.1:0-22544 GCA_035281005.1 Microthrixaceae bacterium
TCGGATCTCGACCTTCGTCGCCTGCGTGGATGAGTCGACCCCGACGACCAGATCCATGGCGAGAGTCTGTACCCTTGCCGTGGGAGTTTGCGGAGGTGGACGTTTGTCCGACGTTGGACGACACGACGAGCGACACGAGCCCACGTTCGCCCCGACGACCCCGGTGGAGTTCGCGCCCCAGCCGCCCCGCGACGACCTCTTCGAGCCGGGTGGCTTCGAGACCCCCGGTGAACCGGCCGCGTTCGAGCCCTCGCCCGACCCCATTCCCGCTGCGCAACCGTCCCCGCCGCCGCCCTTCAGCGTCCAGGAAGCCGACTCCCAGTCGCCGCTGTGGACCGGGCCGCCGGTCGACCTGACCGATCCGGGTGGGCCGAGGGACAACGGTTGGCTCGTGGTCACGGCCGTCCTCGTCGCGGTCTTCGTCGCGATCGTCGTTGGCTTCACCGCCCTCTGGGATGCCCGCACCAACGACCCGGCCAATGCCCAGGTCGACGATGCCGCGCTGACCCGGCCCGGCGACGTGGACTCGACCATCATCGACGGGGCCGAGGCCACGGTCCCCGAGACCACGGTCCCCGAGACCACCGTCCCCGAGACCACCGTCCCCGAGACCACGGTCCCCGAGACCACCGTCCCGCAGACCACGACGCCCCAGACCACTGCGACCACACCGCCCCCGGTCGCCTGGGTCACGACGGTCGGCCCGACGTTCCAGTCGGCGTTCCCGTCCGAGCCGAGGGTGGCGGACCTGCCGAACGAGACCCGCGGCTGGACCGCGACCGACGCGAACGGCGTCCGCTACGCGCTGCGGGTGAACGGCTTCCCCGCGGGTGACGAGGGCTTCACCCGACTCGGCCTGGTCGGCGGCGCCTCGGAGGCCCTTCCACCCGGCACACCTCAACCGACCGGCGAGGTCACCCAGTCCCAGGGAGGCTGGGCGTTCCGCTTCGACACCGAGTTCGGGGGCACGAACTTCGCGGGTCGCTCGCTGATCGTCGACGGCCGGCGCTACGTCATGACCGTGGCCAGCGACGACGGCCCGCCGAACCCCGCCGACGTCGAGCGCTTCCTCACGGGTCTCGTCGTCTCCTGAGCGCGTTAGGGTCCGCGGCAGACGATCGAGGAGAGGAACTGACATGGCCTTCGAACTGCCGCCCCTGCCCTACGCCAAGGACGCGCTCGCACCGCACATCAGCGAGGAGACCCTGGAGTTCCACTACGGCAAGCACCACCAGACCTACGTGACGAACCTCAACAACCTCACGAAGGACACGCCCGACGCGGACGCCTCGCTCGAGGACGTGATCATGAAGGCGGAGGGTGGCCTGTTCAACAACGCCGCCCAGGTCTGGAACCACACCTTCTACTGGAACTCGATGAAGCCGGGCGGCGGCGGTGAGCCGACGGGCGACCTCGCCGGCAAGATCTCCTCGGCCTTCGGCAGCTACGACGACTTCAAGTCGAAGTTCGCCGAGGCGGCCACCACCCAGTTCGGGTCCGGCTGGGCCTGGCTCGTCGACGACGGGTCCAAGCTCGACATCATGAAGACCGCCAACGCGGACCTCCCGATGAAGCACGGCGCCAAGGCGCTCCTCACGATCGACGTGTGGGAGCACGCCTACTACATCGATTTCCGCAACGCGCGGCCCAACTACATCGCCACCTTCCTCGACAGCCTCCTCAACTGGGACTTCGTCGCCGCGAACGTCGGCTGACGGTCCCGACCGACTGACCCAGGAGCGCGATCCCATGGCGCGGCGGTCCTTCGACATCTACCGGCACGCCGACGCGCCGGTGCAGGTGGTGTGGGACGTGCTCGCCGACCACGAGCGGTACTCCGACTGGACGGTGCTGCCCGCCTCGCGCCTCGAGCGCGAGGGGCAGCCCGACCGGAACGGGGTGGGGTCGGTGCGAGCGCTCGGCTCGGGACCGACGACCTCGTTCGAGGAGGTCGTCGAGTTCGACCCTCCCCACCACATGGCCTACGTGATGACCTCGGGCCCGCCAGTGCGCGGCTATCGGGCTGACGTCGAGCTGATGGAGACCAGCGACGGCGGGACCGACGTGCGCTGGGTCGGCAGCTTCGACTCGACGCCCCCGGGCCTCACCGTGCCGCTGCGAATGGTGCTCGAGGCCGCGGTGACCCACCTGGCCGATCGCTTGGTCCGAGAATCGGAGCGTCGCTCCACGATCTGACTGCGCCTTCTGAGACAGGGCCCTCTGGACAGGCTTCGGGGGTGAGCCATACCTTTTGGGGGCTGTGGAGGGACAGGGGACTGGCGGAGGAGTTCGACTGCGGTCGCTCGATGCGCTGCGCGGGATCGCGGCGACGTGCGTCCTCGTGTACCACTTCACCGCCGGATTCGACCTCGACGGGTTCTTCCCGGGCTACGACCAGGCCGTGGTCCGCTTCAGTGGCGGCCGCTTCGGGGTGCAACTCTTCTTCGTGATCAGCGGGTTCGTGATCCTCTGGTCGTTCCAGCGCGTCAAGGGGGTCGGTGACTTCGCGTACTCCCGATTCTCCCGGCTGTACCCCCCGTACTGGGGCTCGATGGTCATCGTCACCGCGTTCATCCTCGTGTTCCAGCAGTTCCTCGAGGGACCCGGCATCGACGACGTCCACTTCACGCCCGGGCAGTGGCTCCTGAACCTCACGATGATCCCGACCTGGCTCGGCTCGGAGGTGCTCGCCGGCGTCTACTGGACCCTCGCGGTCGAGATGGGCTTCTACCTCATCGCCGGGCTGGCCTTCGTGCTGGGGTTGTTGAAGCCCGAGCGGGTGTTGTGGACGCTCGTCGGGGCCTGGGTGTTCGACGTCGTCATCGGCGGGATGATGGTGCTCGCCAACGGTCAGAGCCTCGAGACGATGGCCCAGGACTACGCGACCCTGTTCATCGCCGGCATGGCGTTGTTCACGCTCTACCAGCGCCCCCAGGAGCACCGCTGGATCAAGCTGTTCCTGATCTTCTCGATCCCGTTCGTCGACCTCGCCCGCGGGGCGATGTGGCAGGGCATCGTCTCGGCGCTGATCGCGGTCACGATGTACCTCGCGGTGTTCGGCCACCTCCGCGTGCTCGAAACGCGACCGCTGTTGTGGCTCGGCGCGATCAGCTACTCGCTGTACCTCGTCCACGAGGTTCCCGGGTACCTCACGATGAAGTGGCTCCTCGAGGCCGGCTGGAACCGCAACCTGGTGGTCGGGGTGGTGATCGCCCAGTCGCTGGTGCTCGCAGTGGCGCTCAACAAGGCCGTGGAGGTCCCGGCGACGCGCTGGCTGCGCGAGCGCCGGAAGCGTCGCGTCGCTCAGGCGTCGGTCGCGTCCGCCTGAACGCCGAATCGCTCGCAGTACGCGGCGAACTGCTCCCGCACCTTCACCCGGTCGATGCCGTAGTCCTCGGGTTGGTAGCGATGCGCGCCGAAGTGGTGGCGCGGGCGTTGGTCGAGGTACCGGACCATCGCGGCGCGCGCGTCGTCGCCGAGCTCACGGCCGGCCGTGGCGTAGATGTGATCGACGGCGGCCATCGGGTCGGCCATCAGCTCATGGAACCGCAGGTCGATCACCGGTGTCCCCAGCTCGCCGCCCAGTTGGTCACGTTGCGCCATGTTGCGATCGAGCATCCGATCGAGTCGCCACGTCCAGTACCGGCCGATCTGGTCCGGGTCGACCCGATCGCTCGAGACGGGGCGCCCGGTGGTGATCATCGACGCGGTCGACGTGACCACCGATACCGGATCGCGGTGGGTCTGGACGAGCACCACACCCGGGAAGGTGGCGACGAGGTCCGGGATCCGTTCGAGATGCTGGGGTGACTTGAGCAACCACTGCTCGCCGGAGCGGTACCAGCCCAGCACCTGCATCATGCGGCGCAGCCATCCGTAGCCCTCGCGGAGATCCGCGCCGTCGTACCACTCCGCGAAGGCAGGCACGTTCCACGTGCACTCGAAGATCATCGACGACATGTGGACCGCGAGCAGCCAGATCTCCTCGTCGGCCTCGTGGGCGTCGAGCTCGTGGATGGTCCTCATCGCCGGGGCCACGCGGTCGACGAACTCGATGGATCGCTCCGCGGCGCGGACCCGCTTCGCCGTCGGGGCGTCGGGGTCGAGGGGACTGCCCTCCGGCATCGGTGCCAGCGCCTCCCAGTAGGGGAGGTGCCGCAGGCCGACATCGCGTGACAGCAGTCGCTGCAGGAACGTGGTGCCGGTGCGGGGCATCCCCATGATCACGATGGGCCGCTCCACCGGCGACGCCTCGATCTCGGGGTGCGCCGCGGTGAGCTGGATCACCTTCGCCCTCGTCGCCAGCAGTCCGATGAGCTGTGTGCGTGCCGCGTAGCGGCCGAAGGGGTGCATCGCGGCCCGGTCGTCCTGCAGCGCACGGCACAGGATCTCGAGCGGTTCGCCGATCGACTCGATCCCCAGGTCCGACAGCCCGGTCCGCTTCATCGCCCGCACGACGAGGTCCTCGGAGTGCAGCGACAGCACCGTGTTCGTGGCGCGGCGCAGGGGCCGGCTCGAGCCGATGCGGTTGACGGTGTCGAAGGCCTTCACCGCGAACGGTGCCCGGCACCCTCGAGGCTCTTCGAGTCGACCAGCTCGCGCAGTCGCGCCACGAACGCGTCGAGCGGCATGGTCTCCTCCTCGCCCGAGCGCACCCGGACCGTCACCGAGCGGTCGTCGGCCTCGCGGCGGCCGACCACCACGGTGAAGGGGATCCTCCGCTTGGCCGCGTCGCGCACCTTCGCGGCCAGGCGCCCGTCCGACAGGTCGGTCTGGCTGCGGAAGCCGGCCTCGAACAGCACCGCGTCGACGTCGCGGGCGTAGTCGTCAAGGTCGGGCATCACGGGGATGACCACGACCTGCTCCGGCGCCAGCCACACCGGGAACGCGCCGGCGAAGTGCTCGATCAGGTAGGCCACGAATCGCTCGTGCGAGCCGAGCGGCGCCCGGTGGATCACCACCACCGGCTCCTTGGTGCCCGAGGAGCCCGTGTAGGTCAGGTCGAAGCGCGACGGCATGTACAGGTCGACCTGGTTGGTGGAGGCCGCGAACTCCTTGCCGCCGACCGAGCGGATGATGAAGTCCACCTTCGGGCCGTAGTGCGCAGCGCCGCCGATCTCCTCCACATAGGGGATGCCGGACTGGTCCATGGCGTCGCGGGTGATGCGCTCCGCCTCGGCCCACATCTCGTCCTCGCCGTGGTACTTCTCGTGGTTGTCGGGGTCGCGCAGCGCCAGGACCATGTAGAAGTCCTCGATGCCGAGCGCCCGGTAGTACTCCTCGTGCAGCCGCATGACCTCGAGGAACTCGTCCTGGGCCTGGTCGTAGGTGCAGTAGATGTGCGCGTCGTTCTGGGTGAACCCCCGGGCGCGCATCAGGCCGAGCAGCTGCCCGCTGCGCTCGAAGCGGTACACGGTGCCGTACTCGGCGACCTTGAACGGCAGGTCCCGGTAGCTGCGCGGGCGCGCCTGGAACACCATGTGGTGGTGCGGGCAGTTCATCGGCCGGAGGTAGTAGTTCTCGCCCTCGATGTCGATGGGCGCGTACATGTCCTCGTCGTAGTAGGGCAGGTGCCCTGACCGGTAGTAGAGGGCGTCCTTGGTGATGTGCGGCGTCACCACGCGCTGGTAGCCGTGGCGCCGCTCGGTCACGCGGGCCCAGCTCTCGAGCTCGTCGCGGATGATCGTGCCGTTGGGCAGCCACAGCGGCAGGCCCTTTCCGATCTCGTTCGAGAACGCGAACAGATCGAGGTCCTCGCCGATGCGGCGGTGGTCCCGTCGCGCGGCCTCCTCGAGGTCCGCGAGGTGCTGCTTCAGCTGGTCCTTCGAGGGCCACGCGGTGCCGTAGATCCGCTGCAGCTGCGGGTTGTGCTCGTCGCCGCGCCAGTACGCGGCCGCGGAGCGCTGCAGCTTCGAGGCGTAGATCAGCTTGGTCGACGGCAGGTGGGGACCGCGACAGAGGTCGGACCAGCACGCCTCGCCCGACTTGGCGTCGAGGTTGTCGTAGATCGTGAGCTCGCCCTCGCCGACCTCCATCACGTCCTCGTCGTCGCCGAGTCCCTTCTGGACGATGCGGTCGCGATCGGCGAGCAGCTCGAGCTTGTAGGGCTCGTGTGAGAGCTCGGCGCGGGCGGCGTCGACGGAGGCGAACACCCGCCGGGAGAACCGCTGGCCCGACTTGATGATCTCCTTCATGCGCTTCTCGATGCGGCCGAGGTCCTCTGCGTCGAAGGGCGACTCGACCCCGAAGTCGTAGTAGAAGCCGTGCTCGATCGGCGGGCCGATGCCGAGCTTCGCGTCGGGGAAGAGGTCCTGTACGGCCTGGGCGGTGACGTGGGCCGCCGAATGGCGCAGCACGGCGAGGCCGTCGGGGCTCGACATGGGCACGGGCTCGATCTCGACGTCGTGGTCGGGCGCCCACGACAGGTCGCGCAGGTTCCCGTCGCCGTCGCGGGCCACGACGATGGCGTCGGGGCCCGAGGTGGGGAGGCCTTCGGCGGCGACGGCGGCGCCGCATGTGGTCCCTGCCGTCACCTTCACCGGGGGAAGGGGCGGGGTGGAATCCTGGGTCGCGGCCATGGGCTCAGCGTAGGTGCGTTCGACGGCGTGGCAGGCTGAGTAGATGGAACCCGGCTCCCCCGCGGGTACCGCCTACCTGGTCCGGCCCGACGACGGTCCCGGCCCCGGCGTCCTGGTGCTCCACTCGTGGTGGGGTTTGACGCCGGCGGTGAAGGAGCTCTGCAACCGGCTGGCCGACGAGGGCTTCGTCGCGTTGGCGCCCGATCTCCTCGAGGGCCGACGACCCGAGACCGCGGCCGAGGCCGAGGTCGAGCTGGCCGGTGTCGACCCCAATGTCACCGCGGCGTTGCTGCTGTCGTCCGTGGTGGCCCTGCGATCCCAGACCGGCGATCCCGAACGGCCGATCGCGATCATCGGCTACTCGATGGGCGGTTCGTGGGCGCTGTGGCTCGCCGCCCGTCAGCCCGAGTCGGTCGACGCCGTGGTCGTCTACTACGGCTCGCAGGACATCGACTTCGCCGACCTGCGCGCGAGGGTGCTCGGCCACTTCGCGGAGGACGATCTCCTCGTCACCGAGGACCAGCGCGACGAGATGCTCGCGCACCTCCTCCTGCTCGGTCGCGAGGTCGATTTCCACCGCTACCCCGGGACCTCCCACTGGTTCGCCGAGCCTGACCACCCCGAGGGCGCCGCGTACGACCCCGACGCCGCGGCGCTGGCCTTCGAACGGACGCTCGCGTTCCTCAGACAGGGTTCGCTTCAACGGGCCGGCGACGGGTGAACAGCGCGTCCGCACTCAACAGGATCAGCGCCCCCCACACCAGCATCATCCCGAACCAGCGCGATGCCGACAGCGTCTCGTCGAACACCACCACCCCGCACAGGAACTGCAGGGTCGGGGTGAGGTACTGGATCAACCCGATCGTGACCAACGGGATGCGCCGCGCCGCGAACCCGAAGCACAGCAACGGCGCGGCGGTGACCGGACCGGCGCTGACCAGCCACAGGCTCATGCCGACCCCGTCGCGACCGAACGAGGCCGAGCCGCGCATCTCCATCACCACCAGGGCGACGAGCGCGAACGGCGCGACCAGCGCGGTCTCACCGGCGAGTGACTGGGCGGCGCCGAGCGGGACCTGTTTCTTGATGAAGCCGTAGGCGGCGAAGGTGGCCGCGAGCACGACTGCGATCCAGGGGAGCCGGCCGTAGGCGACGGTCAGCACCGCCACCGCGATCGCGCCGAGCGTCACTGCCGCGACCTGCATCCGGCGCAGGTGCTCCCCCAGCACGACGACCCCGAGGGCGACGGTTACCAGCGGGCCGATGAAGTAGCCGAGGGAGGCCTCGACGACGTGGTCGTTGTTGACCGCCCAGATGTAGACGAGCCAGTTCCCCGAGAGCACGAGCGCGGCGACGCCGAGTTGGGCGATGCGACGCGGGCGACGCCTCAGCTCCGCGATCCACGTGCGGTCCCGTTGGACGACGACGATGATCGCGGCGACGACCAGCGACCACAGGATCCGGTGGCACACCACCTCGAACGGCGTGGCGTCCTCGAGGAACGGGAAGTAGAGGGGGAACAGCCCCCAGATCGAGTAGGCGGCGACCCCGGCGAGGGTGCCCGCGCGGACGGTGTGATCTGCGGCTACCAGAGCTGATCGGTGTAGGTGTCGGTCCCGATGACCGTGGGGATGAACGGTGCGGCCAGCCTCACGGTCGCCACGCCCGACGCGTCGATCGCGGCCCCGTAGTCGCGGACGCGGTCCCAGACCGTGGCGGGATCCTCGTCCGAGAAGAACAGCTGCAGCGAGCGCGCCGGCGTGCCCGGCCCGGATCCGAGCTCCATCGGCGCCTGTTGCCCCTCGGGCACCCGGGGGATGATCGGCCGCCACGACGCGGCCATCGCGAACGGCGAGTCGTCGTCGAGCATGAGTGCACGGCCCTCCGCCGCGAACCACTCGTCGAACGCCGGGTGCTTCACACCCTCGGCCCGATCGACGTGGACCGACACCAGGCCCCGGTAGCGGTGGTCGAGCGCGAGCTCGACCGGCACGGGGTCGTCGTCGCGGTACTCCGTGCCCTGGTACGTGTAGAGCGCGGTGTGGGCGTGGGTCCGCTCGTCGAAGCCGCGGCCGTGCTCGTAGAGGTCGAAGACCTGCTTGGTCGACCACTCGAAGTGCTCGGCCTCGTGACCCTTGTGCACCCAGTAGACGGCGACGTAGCTGCCGGCGTCGACGGGCACGGCCACGGAGGAGTCGGCGGGGAACCGGAGGTCCTTGTAGGCACGGGTGGCGACCCACCGGCTGCCGGCGAACAGCCAGGGCCCGATCATGCATCCGCCGTAGAAGTGGTCGCGCTCGTACCAGCGGTTGTAGGCGACCTCATGGCCCTTGTTCGGGTCGACCAGCGTGTAGAGCATCGCCCCCAGGCGAACGGCGTCATCCATGCGCGGTACCGTAACCTGACGACCCGTCAGATTTCGACCGACAGGAGCTGGGGCATGGGTGCTGACCGCGAAGGGACCGCCCGATTCGAGGGCCGCTTCGACGGGAAGGTCGCCGTCATCACCGGCGCCGCCTCGGGCATGGGACGCGAGACGGCCCTGCGGCTGGCGTCCGAGGGTGCGTCGGTGTTCGGCGTGGACGTGAACGCGGAGGGCCTGGCCGAGACCGGCGCGCAGATCTCGGGCGGGAAGTTCGAGTCCCGCGTCACCGACATCCGCTCGCGCGACGAGTGCCACGCCGCGGTCGCCGAGGCGGTCGCCGCATTCGGTGGGATCGACGTGGTGGCCAACGTGGCGGGCGTCCTGCGCCTCGCGCACCTCCCCGACGTCACCGAGGACGACTTCAAGCTCGTCTTCGACGTGAACGTGGCGGGAACGCTCTGGATGTGCCAGGCCGCGATCCCGCACCTGCTCGAGACCCGCGGCAACATCGTGAACGTGGCCTCGAACGCCGGGCTCATGGGCGCCGCGTACCAGGCGGTCTACGGCTCTTCGAAGGCGGCGGTCGTCAACCTCACCCGCTGCCTCGCCATGGAGTACGTGAAGTCGAAGATCCGGGTGAACTGTGTCGCTCCCGGCGGCGTCGACACCCCGATGACCGCGGCGGGGCCGCTGCCCGAGGACGTCGACTGGAAGCTGGTCGCGCCCTACCTCGGGTTCCGCAAGATGGCCGATCCGTCGGAGATCGCGGCCGTCATCGCCTTCGTCGCCTCCGACGAGGCGCGCCAGTTGCACGGCTCCATCCTCTCGGCGGATTCGGGGCTCACTGCCGGGTAGCGATCCCTTTTCGGCGCCGCCGCGCCAGACTTGGGGCGTGGACCGAATCGCTCCTCCCGCGCCGGGGAGCGCGCCGCACCCGGCGCACATCCCGACCGTCGTCGACGTCGAGGTGACCGCCGTGCGGCCCGACGAGCTCGAGGTCAAGCTCGCGGACGGCCGCGTCGGTGTGATCTCCCGCAAGGACTTCACCGACACGGTGCCCGGCACGGGCGACCAACTCGAGGCGGCGCTGCTCCTGCGCGAGGAGTCCAAGGGCCGGGTCGCACTGTCCCACGCGTGGGCTCGCAAGCACCGGGCATGGGAGCGACTCGAACAGGCCCGCGCCGAGCACCTGGGTGTGGTGGGCACCGCGAAACGGGTGGTGAAGGGCGGGCTCGTCGTCGAGATCGACGGGCTGAGGGCGTTCCTGCCGTCGTCACTGATCGACGACCACCCCGTGGACCCCGAGCAGCTCGTCGGCACCGAGGTGGAGGTGGTCGTGGTCGACGCCGATCAGGCCGCCGACCGCCTCATCGTCTCTCGGCGCGAGCTGGTGCGCCGCGAGCGCCGCCAGAAGCAGAAGGAGGTGATGGGCAGCCTCGAGGCGGGGCAGCAGGTGCGGGGCACGATCGTCGAGCTGCTCGAGTTCGGAGCGCGCGTCGACCTGGGCGGTGGGGTGCACGGTCTCGTGCATCGCAGCGAACTGACGTGGGGTCGTGTCACCGAGGTCGCCGACGTCGTGTCGGTGGGCGACGCCGTGGATGTGGTCGTCATGGAGGTCAACCGGTCCCGGCGGCGGGTGGCGCTGTCGATCCGCCGGTTGAGCGACGACCCGCTCGCCGCGGTGAGCGAGGGCGACGTGGGCGAGGCCGAGATCACGCGCCTGGTCGAATACGGAGCCTTCGCCCGACTCAGCTCGGGCGCCGAGGGCCTCATCCACCTGAGCGAGCTCAGCGAGCTCCCGGTCTCCCGGCCGGAGGACCTCGTCGTGCCGGGTGATCGGGTCACGGTGAAGGTGATCGAGGTCGACCGCGAGCGCCGCCGCGTCGGGCTGTCGATCCGGCAGGCCCTGCTCGCTTGAGCGAGGGCTTGCCTGGGCCTCAGGCGAAACGGAGCCGGTCGAGCTCCCAGTAGGCGCGCAGCGCGACGACCCTGCCGTCGTCGTCGACCCGGTAGGTGAACACCCCGTCGGTCAGGACCGTGCCGCCGCCGTCGGACAGGGTCGTGACGATGGTCCCCACGTTGGCGACCTCGGAGCCACCCGCCCACGACTCGCGGATCGTGAAGGTCACCGACTCGTTGGGGCCGATCACGTCGTCGTAGAACTTCGCGATGGCGTCGGTGCCGTGATGGCCCCTGCCGTCGGGGTCGAAGGGCGAGACGCCGATCGGGTCCTCGACGACGGCGTCGGGCGCGAAGAGGGCGAGCCACCCGTCGCGGTCGCCGGCCTCGATCGCGCGCATGGACGCGAGCGACGCGTCGCGGGCGGGATGGGGAGCGAACTCGTCGGGCAGCTCGGGCATGGGCCGGACCCTATTGCAGCGCGGGGCGCGCTCAGCGCGGGTCATCCCTCGAGAGGGCTCGTCAGATGGGAGCGCGGCCCGACGCGGCGACAATGGTCTCCCACGGCACGTCCGAAGGGAGTTGGAACAGCCGCTCACCCATCGCACGAATGGCTTCGAGGGCGGCGGACGTCGGCTCGTAGGTGCCACCCGCCGCGGCGAGCACGTCATGGTGGTGCATCGCGAGGTCGAAGAGGCCGAAGAGCACCTGCAGGCCCATCGGGAGAGTGCCGAGCTGATGCGGCACGGGTTCGTCGAGGTCGTCGACCAGCTCCAGGAACTCGTGTGCCGCGATGGGGAGCTCGGCGGTGGGATTGCCGGTGAATTCGGCGACGGCGCGGAGGTTCTCCGCGTCGAGCTCTTCGGGTGGGAACGGAGGCGTGAAGTCGCCGTTCCGGCCTTGTTCGACCATGTGGGTGAAGCGGCGGAACGTCTGGGTGAGGTGCGCCGTCACGTCACGAACGGTCCACGGGTCGCACGTGGTGATGAGTCCGTCGACGGCGCCGCCGCGTACGTCGTCGAGATAGCGATCGAGCTCGATCCGAAGCGCCGCGTGGCCATCGGGCCAGGGCCCGGAGAACGGTGGCGGGATCGATGGATCGCTCACGCGGCGGGGATCGCCTGCTTGGGCGGAGAGAACGTGCACGGCATGTGCTTCACGCCGTGGATGAAGGGCGAGCGCAGGTAGTCGGGCTCGCCCACCTCGATGTCGGGCAGCCAGCGGTAGATCTCCTCGAGCATCACCCGAATCTCGCGTCGGGCCAGGTTGGCGCCCAGGCAGTAGTGCGGGCCGCCGGCGCCGAACCCGACGTGGTCATTGGGGTGCCGGCGGATGTCGAAGCTGTACGGGTCATCGAAGTGACGCTCGTCTCGGTTGGCCGACTCGTACCACATGACGACTTTGTCGCCCTCGGCGATCGCCTGGTCGCCGATCACCGTGTCCTGGGTCGCGGTGCGGCGGAAGTGGATGACCGGAGTCGCGAAGCGGACGATCTCTTCCACTGCGCCGGGAGCCAGATCGTCGTAGTCGGCGAGCAGGGCCCTCCGCTGGTCGGGGTGGTCCTGGAGGAGCTTGGTGCCGTGGCTGATCGCGTTGCGGGTGGTCTCGTTGCCGGCCGCTGCGAGGAGGATGAAGAAGCTCGCCATCTCCATCGGTTGGAGGCGCTCGCCGTCGACCTCGGCGTGCATCATCGCCGAAACGAGGTCGTCCTGCGGGTTGGCGAGGCGGTCCTCGCCGACCTGGCTGGCGATCTGGGCCATGCCCATCACCTCGCCCATGAGGGTGGCGATGTCGGGGGTCGTGGTGTCGTCGCCGAGGATCGTGTTGGTGGCGTGGAGGATCTGGGGCCACTGCTCGCGCGGGATCCCCATCATCTCGCAGATGATCTGGAGGGGAAGTGGGGACGCGAGCAGGTCCACGAAGTCACCCGGGCCGTGCTCGGCCGCGTCGCTCACGAGCTCGCGGGCCTTCACCCGAACGTCCTCGTCGATCTGGGCGACCCGGCGCGGGGTGAAGGCCTTGTTCACGATCTTGCGGAAGCGGGTGTGGCGGGGGGCGTCCATGTTGATCATCGAGCCCATGAACTCGGACACCTCGACGGGCAGGTCGAAGATGTTGGTGCCCTTGCCCGAGCAGAAGACGTCGGGATGGCGCGACACGTGCATCACGTCGTCGAAGCGGGTCACGTTCCAGTAGCCGGGCCCGGCGGGGAAATCCTGGAACGGGAGCTCGGGCATGAACGCGACCGGACGCTCGTCGCGGAACTTCTTCCACGTCGCAGCCCGGGTCGCGGAGCTGTGGCCCCAGTAGTCCATGTCGGGCTCGCGGTCCGCGCTCGTGAGCTCGTCGAGGTCGATGCCGGACGTGTCGGGCACGGTGCTCGTCATGTCCGGAGGCTAGCCCTCAACTTGACCGAACGGTCAAGAAGTTCGGTCGCCCTGCAGGTTCCTACACTCTCGCCTGTGACCGACCTCGACCCCGCGGGGTTCCGCGCCCACGTGGCCAACGTGGGCATCAAGGACGACTCGCTCGACTTCGCCGTCGTGGCGAGCGAGGAGCCGTGCGCGGCCGCGGCCGTCTTCACCCGCTCGCGCTTCGCCGGGCCGAGCGTCACGCTGAGCCGCGAGGTGGCGGCGAACGGCTCGGCGCGGGCGATCGTCGTCGTGTCGAAGAACGCCAACGTCGCCACCGGGCCCGGCGGCCTGAACGACGCCCGCGACCTGCAGGTCGCCGTCGCCGGTGTGGTCGGCGTCGCGCCCGACGAGGTGTTCGTGTGCTCGACCGGAGTGATCGGCCGCCGCTACCCCACGGGCCGCATCGATGCCCACCTCAACGGGATCTCGTGGGCGACCGCGGCCGACGCGGAGCTGGCCGACGTCGCCCGGGCGATCATGACCACCGACACGCGGGCCAAGGTGTCGCGCCGTTCGGTCGGCGACGCCACCCTGGTCGGCATCGCCAAGGGCGTCGGCATGATCGAGCCCGACATGGCGACGTTGCTCACCTTCTTCTTCACCGACGCCGAGATCGGCTCGGTGGCCCTCGACTCGATGTTCCACCGCGTCGTCGATCGCAGCTTCAACGCGCTCTCGATCGACACCGACACCTCGACCAGCGATTCGGCGATCGTGCTCGCGTCCGGCGCCGCCGGCCCGGTCGACCCCGCCGCGTTCGAGGAGGCGCTCGGCGAGGTCGCCCTCGAGCTGGTCCGCCAGATCGCCGGTGACGGGGAGGGCGCCACCAAGGTCATCGAGACCACGGTGACCGGCGCCCGCGACGACGCCCAGGCCAAGCGGGTCGCCAAGGCCATCGTGAACTCGCCCCTCGTGAAGACCGCCGTGCACGGCGCCGACCCGAACTGGGGCCGTGTGGCCATGGCGATCGGAAAGTGCCAGGACGACACCGACATCGACCAGGAGCAGGTCACGATCTGCATCGGCGGCGTCGAGATGTACCCGTCGCTCGCGGACGAGGAGCGACTTGCTGAGGCGTCCCGGCACCTCGACGGCGCGACCGCCGTGATCGCGGTCGACCTCGGCATCGGCGACGGCAGGTTCACCGCGTTCGGCTGCGACCTGACCGACGGTTACGTCCGCATCAATGCTGACTACACGACCTGAGCACAGTGCTCATTCAGTGACGGAGCACTGTGCCCGCGAGCTCTCCCGTGTGCTCGCCCGCCTCGAACGTGAGGCGACCACCCACGATCGTCGCCACGTACCCCGAGGCCCCCTGCACGTAGCGGCCGGCGCCATGCGGGAAGTCGTGCACGAAGTCGGGCAGGGGCAGCGCCAGCGCCTCCCAGTCGATGATGTTCAGGTCCGCGAACGCGCCCTCCTGCACCACTCCCCGGTCGGTCAGCCCGAACAGCGAGGCGCCGTCAGAGGTCAAGCGTCGAACACCGCGTTCGAGCGACAACAACCCCTGCTCGCGCACCCAGTACGTCAGGAGCCACGTCGGCTGGCTCGCGTCGAGGATCTGACCGACGTGCGCGCCGCCGTCCGCGAGGCCGAGCACCACCACGTCGTCGGTGAGCATCTCGGCCACCGCGTCGAGGCTCTGGTTGAGGATCGGCCAGTACACCAGCCCGCGACCGTCGGTCCGGTCGAGCAGGTCGACGTAGAACTCACCGATCGTCTTCCCGGCGGCCGCCGCGGCGTCGGGCAGCGATGCCGCGCAGTCGAAACGGCAGCCCTCCGTGCCGTCGGTCACGTAGCAGCGCCCCAGCTCCTCGGCACCGGGGCCCCGGTCGGCCTCCGCGATCAGCTCGGATCGTCGTGCCGGATCGCGTAGCGCAGCGAGACGGCCGGTGAGGTCGTGGTCGGCGAGGCGCCGCCAGCTCTCGTGGCGGCCGAACGGCGTCGATGCCGCCAGCGTGAACAGCACGCCGATGCCCCGCGACGTGGTCTGCGGACGGATGGTGGCGCCATCGGCGTTGGCCGCCTTGACCAGCTCGACCGCCAGGCGGTGGTGCTCGGGGTTCTCGTAGGTGTGGGTGAGGTTGAAGGTCACCGGCCGGCCGGTCGCGATCGAGACCTCCCGCATCCAGGCGATCTCGGAGTGCGCTCGCGGCGACGACGGGCCCTCCCCGTCGAACCGGGGTGCGGTCTCGACCACGCCGCGGCCGGCCCGACCGAGCACCGAGGCGAGCGCGAGCAGCTCGGGCGTCTCTGCCCACGTCCCCGGCACGAACCGACCGTCGGGCACGCGGTGGCGCAGGGTGCGCGACGTCGAGAAGCCGAGGGCGCCCGCGTCGATTCCCTCCGCGAGCAGCCGCTCCATCTCGGCCATCTCGTCCACGGTCGGCGATACGCCCTGCTCGAGGGACCGCTCGCCCATGGCCCACCACCGCAGCGCACCGTGGCCGACCATACCCCCGACGTTCAGAGCTTTGGGCAGTCGGTCCAACGACGCCAGGTACTCGCCGTAGGTCTCCCAGTCCCACGGCAGGCCGTCGACGATCGACCGGGTCGGGATGTCCTCGACCGACTCCATGCACTCGGCCAGGTACTCGCGATCCGACGGCTTGCACGGCGCGAAGGTCATGCCGCAGTTGCCCATCACGATCGAGGTCACGCCGTGGTGGCACGACGACGACGCCAAGGGGTCCCAACCGATCTGCGCGTCGTAGTGGGTGTGGATGTCGACGAACCCGGGCGTGACGACCAGTCCCTCCGCGTCGATCTCCCGACGGCCGCGGCCCACCACGTCGGGGTCGACCTCCACGATGCGGTCACCATCGACCGCCACGTCCGCCCGGCGCGGCGCCGCACCCGTTCCGTCGACCACGGTGCCGCCCCGGATCACCAGATCGTGTGCCATCGCGGGAAGCTAGCCCGGGTCGGGGCTGCCACGATTGGGTGATGAGCGATCCGAACCTCGACCTCGAAGCCGTCGCGCCGGCCTTCGTCGAGATGGCCCACCGCATCGTCTGGGCGACGGTCTCCACCGTCGACCGCCACGATCGGCCCCGATCACGGATCCTGCATCCGATCTGGGAGTGGGACGGCGAGTCACTCGTCGGCTGGATCGCGACCGGGCCCACCCCCGTCAAGGCTGCCCACCTCGAACGGTCGCCCTTCGTCTCGGTCAACTACTGGACGCCGAGCCACGACACCTGCACCGCGGAGTGCCGGGCGACCTGGCAACTCGACCCGGAGTCCCGTCGCCAGGTCTGGGAGCGCTTCGCGAACGGTCCGGAGCCGGTGGGCTACGACCCGTCGATCGTGCCGGCGTGGGACTCGCCCGAATCCGAGGCGTTCGGTGCCCTGCGGCTCGATCCGTGGAAGCTGCGGGTCTTCCCCGGCACGATGCTGTTCACCGGAACGGGTGAGTTGCTCACCTGGCACGAATAGGGCGCCGCCGCGGGCGCGCGCGACAATCGAACCGTGGGCACGGGGGAGCGCAACACCGGGGTGACCGGATCGCACACGATCACCGGCCTTCGTGTGTTCCCGCGGTACCTGGCACCGGCACGGCGCAGCGAGATCGCCCGTCGCGCGGCCCAGATCGGCTGGGTGACGACCAAGCACTTCACGCCGCTGGCTGTCCGCGCCGCCCGAGCCGGAGATCCCCGGAACCTTCCGTCCGACGCCTTCGCCCGGCCGTTGCGGCTCACCTTCGAGGAGCTCGGCACGACCTTCATGAAGTTCGGCCAGCTCGTGGCCAGCTCACCCGGCGTGTTCGGCGACGAGGTGGCCGGCGAGTTCCGCGCCTGTCTCGACACCGGCCCCGCGGAGTCCTTCGAGCTCGTCCGCCGGGTGGTGGAGGCAGACCTGGGAATGCCGCTCGAGGACGCGTTCGAGCGCTTCGACGAGGTGCCGATCGGTCGCGCCTCCATCGCGGTCGTGCACCGGGCCCGCCTCTACGACGGCACCGAGGTCGCGGTGAAGGTGCTGCGCCCCGGCATCGAGAAACGCGTCTCGATCGACATGGACCTGTTCCAGCCGATGCTCGAGATCGTGGCGCGCACGACCGGCGAGTACGCGGCCGGCCAGCTGCTGCAGATGTTCGATGGGTTCCGCCTCCAGCTCGGCGAGGAGCTCGACCTTCGCAACGAGGCTCGCGCGATCCAGCACATGCAGGAGCTGCTCCACCGGGTCGACCTGCCGCTCGTGACCGTGCCGGCCGTGCACGACGAGCTGTGTGGTCCGCGCACCCTCACGATGGAGTTCATCGAGGGCATCCCCGTCGACGACCTCACCCGCATCCAGAGCTACGGCTTCGACCCGGCACCCGTCGTGAGCCAGACGGTCAAGGGCTTCCTCCTCACGACGATCCGTTGGGGGTTCTTCCACGGCGACGTCCATGCCGGCAACCTGTTGCTGCGCCCCGACGGGCGGATCGGCGTCATCGACTGGGGCATCATCGGGCGCCTCGATCCCGACACGCACCAGTTCTTCCGCCACATCGTCGAGGCGGGCCTCGGTGACGAAGCCGCCTGGCCCGAGATCGCCAAGCACACGATCCGCACCTACGGCACCGTGCTGGAGGAGGGCCTCGGCATGACCGAGGACGACCTCACGCAGTTCATGCGCGTCACCCTCGAGCCGTTGCTGCGATCGCCGTTCGGCGAGGTCTCGCTCGTCGACATCCTCAACGCGCCCCAGCAGAAGGTGGCCGAGGCCCGCGGCATCCAGGCTGAGCGCCTCACCGTGCGCGGCATCCTCCGGCGGTTCCGCGAGCAACGTGAGGTGCGACGACTCGCCGATGAGGCGGGGGTCTACGAGAGCGAATTCGAGCGGGGCCTCTTCCTGCTCACCAAGGCACTGATGTACTTCGAGCGCTACGGAAAGATGTATATGAGCGACGTCGGCCTCTTCGACGACGAGCGCTTCTTCCGCGAGGCGCTCGCCCAGCCCATGGACTGATCTATGCCGGCCGGGCGATGCCGGGCAGCGTGTCGACGATGACACGGGCGCACTCGTCCCAGCTGGGCGGTCGGTAGGTCTCGAGGGCGTCGCGGGCCCGCTGGTGATGGGCCTCGTCGTCGAGGTGCCGGGCGACGAGCCAGGTCCATGTGTCGAGATCGTCGGGAGCCGCGTACTCGACGAGATCCCCGCCCGCCTCGGGCAGCGCGCCCCCGTTCGAGCTGATGACCGGCGTGCCCCGGGCGAGCGACTCGACGACCGGGATGCCGAATCCCTCGTACCACGACGGCATGAGCGTGAGGAACGCGTGGTGGTAGATCGCGTCGAGCGTGGCGTCGTCGAGGCGTCGGTACCAGTACACGGCCTCGCCGTTGCGCGGGTGGCCCTCGATGTCGCTCGACACGTCCTCGACCTTCCAACCCTCCTTGCCGACGAGCACCAGCGCCACGTCGGGGTGCGTCGCCTCGAGCCGGTCGATCAGCTGCAGGAGCAGCGCGTGGTTCTTGCGCGGCTCGACGGTCCCGACCGACAGCAGGTAGCGACGTCCGACCAGCTCGGCGGGCAGCGTGGTGGAGCGGTCCGACGCCCGGTGGTCCACGCCCATCGGCGCGACCGCGGTGGTGATGGTCCGACCGGGTGCGAGTCGGGCGGCGACCTCGTGCACGTCGTGCTCGGTCTGGCGCGAGATGCAGTAGACGAGCTCGCTGCGGGTGAGGTGGGCGGCGAGGTACCGGCCGAACCGTCGCGCCATCCGGTCCTCGAACCAGTCCGGCCGCAGCACCGGCATCACGTCCGGCACCATCACTGCGGAGGGAACGCCGGTCGCCCACAGGCGGGGGAGCAGCTCGGCGCGGGGGACCGGGCCGTGCCACGCCGCCTCGAGATCGAGCCACACGCTGCCCTCGGGCAGCGGATCGATGATCAGGTGGGCGCGCTCGGCCGACGGTCGACGACCGAGCAGGCCCGTCACCCGCGATCGGGTGGCGCGAGCCGCGCGGGCGACCGGGCCGGGGAGCACGTCGAGCCGGCCGCGCCGCGCGCCAATCGGCGCGGGTGTCGTCGCGATCGACGCCGCCTCCTCACCGGTCAGCCGTCGGTACTTCGTGTGCGAGGGCTCCCACACGATCGGCGTCACCGCGATCGCCTCGCCGTCACCCTCGCGGGGAAGACGCGCCAGCACCTCGCGGGTCAGGCGCTGGATGCCGGTGGCGTGCCCGACCGCCAACGTGTTCGACACCTCGACGAACACGGGAACGGGCTGCGTCCGCTGCACGGCAGGGCTCACACCAGCACCAGCTCGTTGACCTGCTCGGCGAAGCGGGCACCGATCATCCGCCAGTCGGCGTTCGCCTCGACGTAGGAGCGTCCGGCCACGGCCCGCTCCTCGCCCAGCGTGCCCGCCACCCGTTCGATCGCGTCGCCGAGCCGCTCGAGGCCCGACACCACCACGCCGGCATTCGCCGCGTCGATGCCGCGGGCGCCGACCGCGCTGGTGATGACCGGGAGGCCTGCCGCCAGGTAGGTGAGCAGCTTGAGGTTGCTTCCACCGCCGGTGTGGATCGGGTTGAGCGCCATGTCCGCCCCGCCGAGCAGTAGCTCGAGCTCGTCCTCGGGGACCGTGCCGAGGAGGTGCACGTTGGGCGGCAGGTTCGACCGGTGGAGCTCCTCCGAGTGCCGTCCGGCGAGGAGGAAGTCGACATGGGGGAGCGTCGGGGCCAGATGGATGAGGGAGCGGCCGGCGTCGATGTTCGGGGCGTGACCCGAGCCGATGAACAACCCGAGCGCGGCGGTCGACGGATGCAGTCCGAGCCGGCCGATCAACGCGGCGCGCCGAGCCCGCCGCTCCTCGCCGGTGACGAACGGGATCGCATCGGTGTCGACGCCGTTCGGCGTCACGGAGGCTCGCATCGGGTCGACGCGGTACTCCGAGATGATCGCGGCGCGGTCGGCCTCGGTCGTGGTGGTCACCAGGGCCGACGACCGCACTGCCGTGCGCTCGATCTCGAGCACCTTGCCGAGGAGCCAGGCGCCGCCCTCGTTGGACGGATACATCCCGCTCTTGAGCGCTCGCTCGTGGTTGTGCTCGTCACACACGCTCGGCAGCCCCCCGGCGAGCTCGAGCACCGCCGGAGCGAGGTAGGGCTGGACGTAGAGCACCGCGGAGGCCTCCTCCAGTGCGACCGCGAGCTCGCGCACGAGGGCAGGGGTCGCCTTCCACATCAGCCCCGCCGCGACATCGGTGAGCGACACGGGACCGGTGACCAGGCGCAGGTCGGTCTCGGCATCGATGTGGCGTCGCGACAGCGGCACCACCGTCTCCGCCACGCGCGGCGCCAGGCGATGTCGGGTGACGGGCCCGCCACCCGTCGACACGCTCACGACCTCGGCCGTCATCGCGTCGTGCTCGCACAGCGCGGCGAGGAGGTGCCGGCCCCGGAGCTGGCCCCCCCCGAGCTGGGGGTACAGCGGGTAGGTGCTCACGGCGACGAGCCGGGGACGCTTGCGGCGTCGCGGTCGGCGCGGCGCCATCAGCACGTCGATCACCTGGTCCCAGCGGAGTGACTCGACGCCGCGACGCGCTTCGGTGCCGAGCCGTTGGGCGAAGGCCCGATCGGCGACCAGGCGCGTCATCGCTGCCGCGAGTGACGGCGGGTCCGGGTCGACGACGAGCCCGTTGACGCCGTCGGTCACCAGCTCGGTCGGCCCGCCCGCGTCGGTGGTGGTGATCACCGGGCGGGCATGGGCCATCGCCTCGGGGGCCACGTAGCCGTAGTCCTCGTCGCGGGGGCAGAACGCGACCGCACGGGCCTCGCGGTAGAGATCACGGAGCTCCGCGTCACCGACCCGTCCGACCACGGCGATGCGGGCGTCGCCGGCCGCGAGGTCGCGCAGCCGATCCTCCTCGGGCCCCTCCCCGGCGATCACCAACTTGGTGTCGCCCTCGACCCGTCGGAACGCGGCGACCACCATGTCGAGGCGCTTGGGCCGATCCAGCCGACTGGCGGTGACGATGAGGTCGCCGACCGACGTCGGCTCGTCCAACGGCATGACCACCGGCGGGTGCAGCACGGTGGGCTCCACGTCGGGAGGGAAGTAGTCGGCGCGCGCCGCCACGGTCGCCGAGATCGCGGCGTGGCGCCGCACCCGTCGCCGGTCGAGGGCGATGCGGTCGAGGCGGTGGACCACGGCGCGGGCGAGGGGCCCGGGGATGGCGAGGAGGTCGTCGGAGCGCCCGACCGCGTGGGCGAGCTCGAGGGTGGCGTCGATGAGCTCGTCGGGGTCGGGTGACGGCATGGGACGGTCGAGCATCTCGACGATCGCCCGGACCTCGGGCATGTCCGGAAGCCTCGTGTCGACGAAGCGTCCCGTTGGGTAGCTGTCGTACAGCCCGCGCAACGGGTGCAGCATCCACACGATGTGGTGGGGGTGGTCGATCATCCACGCGGGGTAGCGGCCGGTGATCACCGCGTCGAAGTGCGAGAGGTCGAGCTCGGAGAAGTCGCGGTAGCTCTGAACGAGGTCTCCCAACGTGAGCTCGCGGGCCGGCAGCTTGATCAGGTCGGCGGAGTGCCCGGCGTCGTCGAGCGCCCGGGTCAGCCCGGCGAACAGGCGCTCCGCGCCCCCGTGCCGGAAGGGCACGGGGCTGTGGGAGACGACGGCGACCTTCACGGCGGCCCCATCAACTGCGTGGACGGTGTCGGTCGGGGAAACCCGAGCCCGTGGTGGCCCGGTTGGCCTCGGCCACGACCGCCTCCATGTGCGCGGTGATGGTGCCGTGACGCCGCCGCGCTCCCACGCGGGCGAGCTCGCGCCGCGACGCGCGCACCACCCGGGGGACGGGCGCGTCGGCGGTGCGGAGCCACGTGAGGAAGCGACGACGCGGCGACATCGGGCGCAGCCTAGGTGGGGGCCTGTGTCGGCGACGCCGGGGTGGAGCGCCGGACTGTGCTGGCGTCGGGGCGGCTCGACCAGTCGACGAGGCGTTCCATCGCGGCGCCGATCTCGTCGGTCACGCCCGCGAACGACAACCGCACGTGTTGGTGGCCGCGGACGGGGTCGAAGTCGACACCGGGCGTCACGGCCACACCGATCTCGTCGAGCCAGCGGCGGCACAGCGCTGCGCTGTCTTCTGCCAGGTGAGCCGTGCCGGCGTACGCGTAGAAGGCGCCTTCGGCCGGTGCGACGTCGTCACAGCCCATCGACGCCAACCCGCGGAGCACGAGGTCTCGATTGACCGAGTAGCGACGCACGTGCGCGTCGAGCTCGACGGTGTCGTCGAACGCGCCGATCGCCGCGATCTGCGAGAGGGTGGGTGCCGCGATCACCAGGTTC
>DATEEV010000009.1:0-4545 GCA_035281005.1 Microthrixaceae bacterium
TTCGGCTCGGGGTTGAGCCAGTACACGTGCCGGGCGCGATGGCGGATCTCCTTGATCACCCATGACTGCGACGAGTGGTAGTTGTTCCGGGCGTCGCCGAGGATGATCACGGTCGTCTTGGGCGAGATGTCCTTGCCCCACCTCGACCAGAACACCTCGAAGGCGTGGCCGTAGTCGGAGTGGCCGTCGACCCACACCACGTCGGCCTCGGTGTTGACCCGGTGGATGGCGTCGACGATGTCCTCGGTGCCCTCGAAGTAGTCGGTGACCTCGTCGATGCCATCGATGAACACGAAGGCGCGCACTCGCGAGAACTGGTTCGAGATCGCGTAGACGAGATGCAGCGTGAACCGGGCGAACGCGGCGACCGAACCGGAGATGTCGGCGATCACGAAGATCTCGGGCTTGGCGGGCCGGGGGTACTTGAACTTCGGCTCGGCGGGCACGCCGCCGTAGCTCAGCGAGTGGCGAACCGTGTTGCGGAAGTCGAGGGCGCCCTTGCGGCCGTGCCGGCGCTTGCGAGCAAGGCGGACCGCGAGCTTGCGCGTCAGGGGGTAGATCGCCTGGCGCAGCATCTTCATCTCGTCGCGGCTGGCGTGCATGAAGTCGATGTCCTCGGGCAGCGGCTTGCGAAGGGTCTTGGCCATTGCCTCGACCCCGCGGTCCGCGACCAGCCGCCGGCGGATCTCGGCCTCGATCTCCTGCTTGAGCTGCTCGATGCGCAGCTCGTACTCGTCCTCTTCGAGGCGCTCCTCGAGACCGGTGAGCTCCTCGGGCGACTGTTCGCGCGCCTGTTGCATCAGCCGCTCGAGCACGTTGTCGAGGTCGAGGTTCCGCAGCGTCCGGTACAGGTAGTAGGTGCCGCCGACCGGACGGCCGGGCTCCATTCCGGCGAACCGCCGCACCGATTGACGGGCGACGGCACGCATCATGGCGTCGTCACCGCGGAGCAGCGACTGGTACAGCATCTCGGCGAGCTCCTCGGGGCTGAGGGCATCACCGCCGCCCGCGCCCTGCATCTGCCCCTCGCCCTCGCCCTGCATCGCCTCCATGGCCTCGAGCAGGTCGTCGGGCAGCTCGGCCATCTCGCCGTCACCGATCGAGTACTCACGACCCCGGAGCGAGAAGTACACCTCGAACACCGTCTCGAAGCTCCGCCAGTGCGCGTTGTTCTTCACCAACGTCGCCGCGAGCGCGTACTTGAACGCAGGCCGGTCCTCGAGGGGGATGTGCTTGACCGCCTCCATCGCGTCGAGGTGCTCGGTGAGGCTCACAGGCAGGCCGGCCTCGCGGAGCTCGACGATGAAGCCGTTGAGCAGCTCGAGCATGGCTTTGCCGGAGACGACCGGTTCGGCGCCGCCGGAGAGGGTGTCGGTCACGATCGCGCTCGCACTCGCTCGGCGCTCAGGCCTTGTCGGTCGACAACGGTCCGCCCTTTTTGAAGGACTGGCCCTCGTTGGCGAACTCCTTGACGGCCTTGGCGATGTCGGTCTGGTATTTGAGCAGGATGTTTGCCGTCGAGGTCGCGACGTCGGCGTCGATCTTGTCGATGCCGAGCAGCATCAACGTGCGGGCCCAGTCGAGCGTTTCGGAGACCGACGGGGACTTCTTCAGCTCGAGCTGGCGGATCGAACGCACGATGCGCGCCACCTGGTCGGCCAGCGACTCGGAGATGTCGGGGATCTTGGTGAGCACGATCTCCTTCTCCCGCTCCATGTCGGGGTAGTCGATGTGCAGGAAGAGGCACCGACGCTTGAGCGCCTCGGAGAGCTCGCGGGTGTTGTTCGACGTGAGGAACACCATCGGGATCTGCTTGGCGCCGATGGTGCCGAGCTCGGGGATCGACACCTGGTAGTCCGACAGGATCTCGAGCAGCAGCGCCTCGGTCTCGACCTCGACCCGGTCGACCTCGTCGATCAGCAGCACGACGGGGTCGTCGGAGCGGATCGCTTCCAGCAGCGGGCGGGTGAGCAGGAAGTCGTCGGAGAAGATGTCCTCCTCGATCTCCTCCCAGCGGCCCTCACCGTCGGACTTCGATGCCTGGATGCGCAGCAGCTGCTTCTTGTAGTTCCACTCGTACAGCGCCTTCGACTCGTCAAGGCCCTCGTAGCACTGCAGCCGGATGAGCCGGGCACCGGCGATCTCGGCCACCGACTTGGCGAGCTGCGTCTTGCCGGTACCCGCCGGGCCCTCGACGAGGATCGGCTTCTGCAGACGATCCGCCAGGTACACAACGCCGGCGATGGCGTCGTCGGAGAGGTAGTCGACCTTGCCGAGGCGGTCGCGAACGTCCGCGACCGAATCGAACCGATAGCTGGCGTCGGTGTCCATCGGGACAGGCTACTGACGGACTTGACCGCGCGGTCAATCGCGTTCCGCGGCCCCTGCCCGCCGCCGGACAGCCGTTCTGTGTGCACGTTGCGCCCTCACAGGGCGGCATCTGCACACAGCACGCCGGCGTTCAGCACGGTCGTTCCTGAGGCAGACGACGGTGTGCGCCTCGGCTGCGACCAGTTGCAGGTGACTGTGGCGCACCAGTCCAGCCAGCTTCCGGCCCATCCGGGGATCGGCATGACGCATCCACGGCTGCGCGGCGTCCGCATAGGAGTGCAGGATCCGCCGCGACAACTCGACGTCCGCGGTGTTGGTCACCACGGTGTCGAAATCGGTGTGCGACCACACCGCCGACCCGCCGGGCAACAGCACACGGGCAGTCTCGTTCATCAACCTGACAGGGTCCGCGAGGCACTCGATCAGGTTGTGGGACACGACGGCGTCGACCGACGCGTCATCGAGGGGCAGCAGTCCGTCAAGGTCCACCACCTCGAGCACCGGTCCCGGGCCAAGGTGCCGGCGCGCCAATTCCAGGTCCGCGGCCCGTTCGTCGTATCCGACCAGGTGCACGCCGAGAAAGCGTCGGGCGGCGGCCACCAGCGTCGCGCCCGCCCCGCATCCGAGATCGACCAGCACCTGCCCGCTGCGCACCCGCAACCGGTCGCACAGGAACTCGTGTACGGGATGATCGAAGCTCGCCACGGGACTCTTCCCGACTCAGCCGGGCACGGCTCGGGTGAGCAACTGCCCCGACCCCGAGGCGGCGAGCCGGTCGTCGGCCGTCCAGATCTCCGAGCGGAAGGCGATCAGCCCGCGGTGGGCGATGGGTGCGAGGCCGAGGCACAACAGCCACTCCCCCAGCCTGTCCAGCCGGTGGAACTGCACGGCCAGGTCGAGGCTGGGTGACACCCACGACCCCGACGACGTCGCCGGGTGGGCACGACTCGCGGCGGGGAACGAGGGCAGGTCGGCGAGCAACACCAGGCGACAGGCCTCGAGCACCGGGTCGTCGAAGCACGACGTCGGCAGGAACCGCAGCCATTCCGCCCACTCGGGCGCTCCACCGGCGTAGCCGTCCCAATCGTCGATCCAATCCGTCGGTCGACCATCGAAATTGAGCCAGAAGCGATACGCCGACTCCTCGTCGGTGAGCTCCTGGATCGTCGGGTAGGTCTCGTAGGAGCGGCGACCGTGGTGGGTCGCGTGGTCGTGTTCGACCAAGGCCATCTCTGCCGCGAACCACGCCTGTGCCGAGAGCACCGCGCGGTCGCCCTGGGCCAGCTCGACCGACACTGCTGCGGTCCGGCGGCTGGCACGGCGGACCTGCACCGCGACCTCGATCTCCTCGAACGCCGCAGGGGAGAGGAACTGGCACGTGAAGCTCGCCGGCACGAGCGCGCTCCCCACCTCAGCACCCGACACCTCCTCAGCCGCGGCGCGCAATGCGATCGCCGCGACGTAGCCCCCCATCGGGCCCCAGATCTCCCAGTCAGGGTTCACGAACGCCGAGTAGGTGCCCTCCCCACCGGTCACCGCCGTGTCGATCGCCAGGTCTCCCACGACGCGGATCGTAGGAGGAGTGGTCGAAGATCAGCCTCTGATTTGGCGTCAGCTTCTGATCTGGCCAGCGCCGCGCACCACGTACTTGGCGGTGGTGAGCTCGCGCAGACCCATGGGCCCGCGGGCGTGGAGCTTCTGGGTGGAGATGCCGATCTCGGCGCCGAACCCGAACTCCTCGCCGTCGACGAACCGGGTCGAGGCGTTCACCAGCACCGCGGCGGCGTCGACCTCGTCGAGGAACCGCTCGGCCGCGATCAGGTCGCTGGTCACGATGGCCTCGGAGTGGCCGCTGCCGTTGGCGTTGACGTGGGCGATGGCCTCGTCGAGCGAGTCGACGATCGCTATCGACAGCTTGAGGTCGAGGAACTCGCGGGCGAAGTCGTCGTCGGCCACCGGTTCACAGCGAGCGAGAGCAGCGCACGCACGCGAGTCGCCCACGAGCTCGACGTCGGCCAGCGCGACGTCGACACGCGCCAGGAACTCGTCCGCGACCTCCGAGTGCACGACCAACGACTCGAGCGCGTTGCACACCGACGGGCGCTGGGTCTTGCCGTTGACGAGCAGGGCCTCCGCCATCGACAGGTCGGCGGCGCGGTCGACGTAGAGGTGGCAGTTCCCGTCACCGTCGATGATGAACGGCACGGTCGCGTG
>DATEEV010000010.1:0-10660 GCA_035281005.1 Microthrixaceae bacterium
TGTCTCAACCCTCCGAGCCGCCGCCCCAGTTCGGGAGATGGTACCGGATTGCGCACGCTGGCGCCGCTCACTGCAACGATCGCTCCTTCACAGGCCCGACGGCCACGACCGAGCTCGGTCCACCGAAGACCCGGCGAGCGACCCTGGCCACGTCGTCGTTGGTCACCGAGCGGTACCCGGCCAGGACCTCGTCGAGTGGTATCGCGCCGCCCCGCGTGATCTCACCGGAACCGAGCCGGGCCATGCGGGTGCCCGGGTCCTCGAGGGCCAGGATCGTGGATCCGGTCAGGTACCCGACAGCGACCCGCATCTCCTCATCGGTGATGCCCTCGGCCTGCACCGCATCGAGCTGGGCGTCGACCAGCGAACGGACCTCGGTGAGGTGCTTCGGCGTGGTCCCGCAGTAGAGCGTCATCATCCCGCTGTCGGAGAAGTTCATGTGCGACGTGAAGACCGAGTAGGCCAAGCCGCGCTCATCGCGGATCTGCTCGTACAGGCGGCTCGACGGACCGTCACCGAGGGCGTGGCCCAACACCGCCAGGGCGTACCGATCAGGATCGTCGTGGTCCAGACCCAGCCAGGCCCGGGTCAGGTGGACCTGCTCGGTGTCGCGGTGCTCGACCACGAGGGGCACCGGGGTGGCCACGGGCGCGACCCGAGTGGGCCGCTCGGCGCCGTCGGCGGGGAGGAACCGATCGACGACGTCGACCAGCTGGTCGTGGTCGACGCGCCCGACTGCGGCCACCACGAGGTTCTGCCCGCCGTACCAACGGCGATGGATCGCCTCGATCTCGGTGCGGCTCATCGCCTCGAGCGTCTCGACCCTGCCGAGCACCTCCCAGCCGAGACCGTGATCGGGGAAGACCGCCTCGGCGAGACGCGACATCGCCCACTCGTCCGGACTGTCGGCGACCATGGCGAGCTCCTCGAGGATCACGCCTCGCTCTGCCTCGATCTCCGCCTCTCCGAGCGCCGGCTCGGCCAGCACCTCGCACAACAACTCCGAACCGAGGTCCACGTCCGCCGCCGGAACCCGCACCACGAACGCGGTGGACTCCTGCGCGGTGAACGCGTTGAAGTCCCCTCCGACGGCGTCGACCGCCGTGTTGATCTGATGCGCGGTTCGTCGGGTCGTCCCCTTGAACAGCAGGTGCTCGAGGAAGTGACAGGCGCCCGCGAGCTCGGCGGGCTCGTCGCGGCTCCCGGCGCCGATCCAGGCGCTGAGCGACACCGAGTGCGCGTCGGGCCGCGAGTCGGTCACCACCCGCACTCCCGAACGAGTCGTAGAACGACGGACCCGGTCGTCGATGTCGACGACCGGGTCCATCTGAGGTTCTGGTTGGGTCACGTGAGCGACGCGCTCATCGGGTCAGGTCAGCGCCGACGCGGCCGTCGGGGCCGACGGTCGCGATCCCGGTCTCGGTCCCGGCCGAAGTTGGCCGCGACCGCGGGGCCGAGGTCGCCGTGCACGGCTTTCACCGACTCGTCGTACTCCGCTCCGAACGAGACCTCGGTGCGTGGGACGCTCGAGTCGATGGCCGACTCACGGGCAGCGCCCGCGTACTCGCGCTGGACCGGAGCCGGCGTCTCTGCGCCGTCACTCGCTTTTGGGTCGTCACCGCCCGCCGGAGTGGAGGTCGGCGAGAGCGAGACCTTCCCGTTCGGGTCGATGTCGTCGACCCGAACCTCGATGTCGTCGCCGAGCGACAGCACCGACTCGACGCTGTCGACGCGCTTGCCGCCGCCGAGCTTCGAGATGTGCAGAAGGCCGTCACGACCCGGGAGGATGTTCACGAAGGCACCGAACTTGGTGATGTTGACCACCTTGCCCGGATACACCTGGCCGACCTCGGCAGTCGGCGGGTTGAGGATCAACCGGATCTGACGCTCGGCCTCGGCCACGGCCCCGGCGTCGACGGCCGCGATGGCCACGATGCCGACCATGCCGTCATCGTCGACGGAGATGTCAGCACCGGTCTCGCCCTGGATGGCGTTGATGACCTTGCCCTTCGGGCCGATGACCTCGCCGATCTTGTCGGCCGGGATCTCGAAGCTGATGATCTTCGGGGCGCTCTCGGCGACCTCGGGCCGCGGTGCGGCGATCGCCTTGGTCATGACGTCGAGGATCGCCAAGCGGGCCTCCTTGGCCTGCTCGAGTGCAGCGGCGAGCACGTCGGCGGGGATGCCGTCGATCTTCGTGTCGAGCTGCAGCGCGGTCACGAACTCCGACGAGCCGGCGACCTTGAAGTCCATGTCGCCGAACGCATCCTCGGCGCCGAGGATGTCGGTCAGGGTCGTGTACTTGCCCTCGGCGTAGACGAGGCCCATGGCGATGCCGGCGATCGGTGCCTTGATCGGCACTCCGGCATCCATCAGCGACAGCGTCGAGCCACACACCGACGCCATCGAGGTGGAACCGTTCGAGGCGAGCACGTCGGACACGAGGCGGATCGTGTAGGGGAAGTCGGTCAGCTTCGGGATGACGGGGAACACCGCGCGCTCGGCGAGTGCACCGTGGCCGATCTCGCGGCGCTTCGGGCCGCGCATGAAGCCGGCCTCACCGGTGGAGAACGGCGGGAAGTTGTAGTGGTGGAGGAACCGCTTGCGGGTCGTCGGGTCGATGCCGTCGATCATCTGGTCCATGCGCTGCATGCCCAGGGTGCAGACGTTGAGCACCTGGGTCTCGCCCCGCTGGAACAGACCCGAGCCGTGCGCGGTCGGAAATTCGCCGACCTCGGCGGACAGCGGTCGGAGGTCTCGGGGACCCCGGCCGTCGATGCGCGCACCCTCGTTGACGATGCGACTGCGAACGGTCGCCTTGGTCAGCGCCTTGAACGCGGCCTTGAGCTGCTTGGTGGCCAGGGCGGCGTCACCGCCGTCCTGGACGAAGCGCTCGAGGAGCGCTTCGAGGACCTCGTCGCGGAGTGCCGACTCGGCTGCGGTGCGGTCGGCCTTGTCGGCGACCTGCATGATCTCGACGACCCTGTCGCCGGCATGGTCCTTGACCGCGGCCATCTGCTCGTCGGTGTAGTCGATCTGGGGGACGTAGCTCATGAGCGGCTTCTTGCCACCGGCCGCCTCGACGAGGCGGCGCTGCAGCGCGATCGCGTCCTTGATGCCCGCCTTCGACGCCTCGAGGCCCGATGCCAGAGCGGCCTCGTCGACCTTTGGCGCACCTTCGGAGTAGTTGTCCCAGCTGTTCTCGGTGCCGCCGGCCTCGACCATCATGATGGCGACGTCGCCGTCCTCGAGCTCACGGCCGGCCACGACGATCTCGAAGCTCGCCGCTGCACCCTCTTGATAGGTGGGGTGGGCGAGCCACTCGCCGTCGGTCGTGTAGGCCAGACGCACCGCGCCGATCGGGCCGTCGAAGGGAATGCCCGACAGCGAGAGGGCCGCAGATGCGCCGTTGATCGAGAGGACGTCGTAGGGGTTCTCCTGGTCGGCGCCCAGAACGGTGCCGACGATGTGGACCTCGTTACGGAAGCCTTCGGGGAACGACGGTCGCAGGGGACGGTCGGTGAGCCGGCAGGTGAGGATCGCCGCCTCACTGGCGCGGCCCTCACGGCGGAAGAACGAGCCGGGGATCTTGCCCGCAGCGTAGGAACGTTCCTCGAGGTCGACCGTGAGGGGGAAGAAGTCGATGCCCTCACGGACATTCTTCGATGCGGTGGCGGTCACGAGCACCCGGGTGTTCCCGAGCCCGGCGAGCACTGCACCGTCGGCGAGACCGGCGAGCTTGCCCGTCTCGAACGACATGATCTTTTCGGGATCGCCACCAACGGCGCCCGCTACGGAAATGGCCTCAGCCATGATTGCACTCCTTCTCCTCCGGCCTCCTTGGGCCGGGGATCAATGGGCCCGCCTCATCGTTGGGCGGGCTCTCGTGGGGTGCAGCGGGTGGCCAGTTCCCAGTTGTCGACCTCCGAACGGAACAGCAGATCTCGGGGGGACCCGCTCGGGGACCGGCGACTGACAACCAACCGGTCGCTACACGGTGGTTCCGGTCGTGTTGCCGGACAGGCGCGAGAGCACCTGCTGGGAAGACTAGTCGACGCGGGCGCCGTTGCGGCGGAGCCTCTGTCCGGGGCGGCCGGAGGCCGTGTTCCGGGAGGCAGCGAGGCCGGAGGCCTCGCCGACGGCGGAGCTCAGCGGCGCAGCCCCAGCTCGGCGATGAGGGAGCGGTAGCGCTCGACGTCGTTCGCCTTCAGGTAGTCGAGGAAGCGGCGGCGCTTGCCGACCAGCATCAGCAGGCCCCGACGGGAGTGGTGGTCCTTCTTGTGGACCTTGAGGTGCTCGGTGAGGTGGTTGATGCGATCCGTCAAGAGCGCGATCTGCACCTCGGGGGAGCCGGTGTCACCCGGATTCGGCGCGAACTTGGCGATCGTGTCGGCCTTGGGGGGCAGGTTGGCGGCTGGCTTGGACATGTGGGGGGACCTCCGGTGGGCATCTGACCCGGCCTCACTCCGCGACCTGTCGTCGGAGCGACGCCTGATGGAACCAGGGAGGCTACCGGCCGGGACCCGCCGGGTCGAAGTCGGCCGCCTCCTCGATCATCCAGCCGTAGCGGGGCTGACGATGGCGGCCGGCGACCTGGGTGTCGTTGAGCATGGGCGTCAGCGACAGCACGCGGGCGTCAGGTTCGTAGCAGACCTTCTCGATGTCCTTGGTCCTGAGCCGGTCACGGGTGCGCTTGGGCGACAGCCCGGCGCGGCGGAGCCGTTCGAGGCACTCGTCGCCCAGTTGGCCGTCCATGAGCTCGGCGATGATGGCCGGGAGCGTCTCGGGGTCGCGGAGCATCCACGAGTGGCCCGCGTCGTCCACCCGGACCAGGGTGCCGTTGGTGCGACGAACGGTCTCCTCCGCGGTGCGGACCGGGACCGGGAGGTCGCGGCTGCCGTGGAGCGCCACCACCGGGACGCGGTGCTCGGCGAGCTCGTTGAGCGCATAGCGGCTCGATCGCGACCGCAGGATCGAGATCATCGGGCCCGCGAGGCGCCATGGCTGGAGGACGTGACCCACGGCGGTGGGGACATAGAGCCGGAGGAACTTCGCCGCCTGTCGCGGATCGTTGAACAGCGGGACCACGGTCGCCGTGTCGAGCGCCAGCGCGAGGCCGACGGCGCCGAGCAGCGGCGGCACCACCCGGAACAGGTACACCATCTTGTCCCAGGTGTCGCCGACGATCGCATCGATCAACAGCACTGCGATCGTGCGGTCGGGGCGGTCGGCGGCGAGTTGGGTGACGAGGCGCCCGCCCATCGAGTGCCCGGCGAGGATGCAATGGCGGATGCCGAGCTCGTCGACGATCCGCCCCAGCAGCTCGCTGTAGGCGGCGAGCGACTGGCCATCGGCGGGCAGCCCCTGGGTGCCGCCGTGCCCGGCGGTGTCGATCGCGATCACCTTGAAACCCATCGACACGAGTCGGGACAGGGTCTGTGCGTAGAGGAACCCCTCGGCCGAGAAACCGTGCACGACCACGATCGGGATGCCACGACCGGCGACGGCGATGCCCACCTTGTGCCCGTCGGCGAGGACGATGCTGTGCCGGGCGAGGCGCGGCGCCCTGACGAGCGGCGCGTCGAGGTCGACCTCCTCGACGACTGGACCGGTGATGGGCTCGACGACCTGGCTCACGATTCACCGACCGGGACACTCGCGGTCAACAACCGTCGGGCCTCGTCGACGTCTCGTCGCAGCTGCTCGGCGAGCGCCTCGACGTCGTCGAAGCGGCGGTCCTCGCGGAGCCGATCGGTGAATCGGACCCGCACGTGACGGCCGTAGAGATCGCCCTCGAAGTCGAGCACATGGACCTCCAGGAGCACCCCGGCACCCTCGTCGTAGAACGTCGGACGGTGACCGACGTAGATGGCGGCGGGCCACCACGCGGTGTCGTGCTGGACTGGGCCGGGCTGGTCCGGGCCGGATCGATCGGAACCGTCATCGGGGTCGTAGCAGCCGAGCCACCCCGCGTAGATGCCATCGGCCGGCATCAGCATCCGCTCGGGCACCGCGACGTTGGCCGTCGGGAACCCGAGCTCGCGGCCACGACGATCACCGGCGACCACCGGACCGCGCATCTCGTGGGGTCGTCCCAGCATGGCGTTGGCGTCAGCGAGGCGACCTTCGACCAGCGCACGACGGATCGCGGTCGACGACACCTGGGTGTCATCGCGGGCGTCGGTGCCATCGGCGCCGACGAGATGGTGGCCGAGCACCTCGAAGCCGAGGCGATGGCCCATCTCGGTGAGCAGCGCGACGTTGCCCTGCCGGAGGTGTCCGAAGTGGAAGTCCTCCCCGACCACGACCTGACGGGCCGCGAGGCCTGCGCCGATGACCTCCTCCACGAAGTCCTCGGCCGGCTCCTTGGCCCGCTCCTCGTCGAATCGCACGACCACGGCATGGTCGATTCCGGTGGTCGCGAGCAGCTCCAACTTCTGCTCGAGGTCGGTCAGCAGCCGCGGCGCCGAATCGGGACGGACGACCTCGGCGGGGTGACGGTCGAAGGTGATGACCACGGTCTCGAGGCCATCGCGAGCGGCTCGCTCACGGACGGAGGCGAGGATCGCTCGATGGCCCAGGTGCACACCGTCGTACGCGCCGATCGTCACGGCGGTCGGCCGTTGACCGCGCAGTGGCAATTCGTGATCCGCATGGATGTCCATTCCGGCTTCGAAGGCTACCGACGGAGACGCGGTGCGCCTTGTATTCCGCGTTCCGGTCGGCGAGTCGTGGATTCCCGAACTCCGGCACCGCGGCCCTGAGACGATGGGGCGATGTCGGCACCGACCCCCGCCGTCGCCGCCCTGTCGCGCGCCGGGCTCGCGTTCGAGCTCCACACCTACGATCACCGTGGCGGGGCGATCTCCGGCATCGAGGCGGCCGAGCGGCTCGGTCTCGACCTGGCCCGGGTCTACAAGACCCTGGTGGTGGACGCCGGCACGGGCGCACGCGACATCCACTCCTCGGCGGCGATCGCGGTGGTGCCGGTGGCCGAGCGTCTGGACCTGAGGGCCGCAGCCCGGGCGATCGGCGCCAAGCGTGTGGAGATGGTGCCGGCCGAGGTCGCGGAGCGCCTCTCGCGGTCCGCGGTCGGAGCGATCAGTCCGGTGGGTTTCGCCCGGGCGTTGCCGACGGTGCTCGATGCCACGATCGAGGGACACCCGACGGTCTTCGTCTCCGCGGGCCGGCGTGGCCTCGAGCTCGAGCTCGCACCCGAGGTGTTGGTCCGCGCGACTGGAGGGATCGTCGCCGCGATCTGCGCCTGAGCTGAGCGATGGAGGGCCCGCTCAGCCGATGAGCACGACCGCCGGCTTCACCCGACCGCCGCGGTGCGGCTCGTAGTACGCGAGCAGGTCACCGTCGGGCCCGAACACCGGCCACGGCGGGTCTCCCGCGACGCCCAGCTCCGCCTGATCGAGCACCTTGCCGACCGCGATGTCCGCGGCGGTCGCCTCGTCGACGACGGTGCGACCGAGGCCTCTGGCCGCCTCCTCGATGGGGAGGAGGCAGATCTCCTCGAGGGGTCGGGCGTCATCGAGCGTGAAGGCACCGACCGCGGTGCGGCGCAGCGCGGTCAGGTGGGCTCCCCCGCCGAGGGCGTGACCGAGGTCGGCGCCGAGGACCCGCACGTAGGTGCCCGAGGAGCACTCGACCCGCGCGGTGAACCGGAAGGGGTCGCTGGTCGGAGCCACGTCGAAGCGCGTGACGCGAACGGGTCGGGGTTCCCGTTCGATCTCGACACCCTCGCGGGCCAGCTCATGGAGGCGGCGGCCTCCCACCTTGATCGCGGAGACCATCGGCGGCACCTGGAGCAGGTCACCCACGAACCTGGCGGCCTCTGACGACACGTCGGCCGGCGTCGGCGCCGGCATCTCGTGGGTGACGGTGATGCGGCCCGCGGCATCGAGGGTGTCGGTCTCGATCCCGAAGCGGATCTCGGCCTCGTAGGCCTTGGGCAACACGGTGAGGAACCGCAGCAATCGGGTCGCGCGTCCGACACCGAGCACCAGCACGCCGGTGGCGTCGGGGTCGAGCGTCCCCGAGTGGCCGACCTTCCGGGTGCCGAGCAGTCCCCGAGCCTTCGCGACGACGTCGTGGGAGGTCCAACCGGTGTCCTTGTCGACCACCGCGATCCCGTGGATCGGCGGCGCCGGCCTCAACTCGGCCTCACTCGTCGTCGGTGTCCGGCGTGACCCGACCCTCGAGCAGGTCGTCGATCCGCAGCGCCTGCTCCAGGACCTCGTCGGGATGGAACGAGATCTGGGGGGTGCGCCGCGCCCGGATCTCCCGGTTCACCACCTTCTGGATGCGCCACCTGGCGTCCTCGAGCGCGTCGTCGACCTCATGGAGGCGGCCTTGTTGTTCGGCGATGAGGGCCGAGTAGTACACCGACGCCCCCGCCAGGTCACCGTCGACGACGACCCCGGTGACCGTGACCATGTCGAGGCGGTCGTCGCCGATGCGTTCGAGCTCGGTCGCCACGATCTCCCGGACGGCCTCCGAGATGCGATCGGTGCGCGAGAATTGCCGGTCACTTCGTCGCCGGGCCATCCGCCATTCGTAGCACGCTCTCGGTAGCTGGCCTGCCCGCCCCCAGTTGCGGGCCGGATGGCGGCCGGATCAACCGCGGGGGATCTCGCGGAGGTCGTAGGTCTCGATGATGTCGCCGCTCTTGAGGTCCTGGAAGTCCGACAGGCCGATGCCGCACTCGAAGCCGGTCGCGACCTCGCGTACGTCGTCCTTGAACCGTCGCAGTGAGGCGATCTCGCCGTGCCAGATGACCGTGCCGTCGCGCAGGAAGCGGACCTTTGACCCACGGGTGATCTGGCCGTTGGTGACGTAGCAGCCGGCGATCGCACCGATCCGGGGCACGCGGAAGATCTCGCGGACCTCGGCCTCGCCGGTCACGATCTCCTCGAACTCCGGGGCGAGCATGCCGACCATCGCCGCCTCGATGTCCTCGAGCAGCTTGTAGATGATCTCGTAGGTCCGGATCTCGACGCCCTCGGCCTGGGCCATCTCACGGGCCTGGCGCGACGGCCGGACATTGAAGCCGATGATCGTGGCGTTCGCGGTCGCGGCGAGCTGAACATCGCTCTCGCTGATGCCGCCCACGCCCCGCAGGACGAACCCGACCTTCACGTCGGGACGCTCGAGCTTGCGCAGCGAGTCGGTCAGCGCTTCGAGCGAGCCCTGCACGTCGGCCTTCACCACGACGTTGAGCGTCGCGGCCTCGCCCTTCTGGATCTGTTCGAAGATGTCCTCGAGGCGACCGCCGCCCGACATCACCGAGGCGTCGCGGCCTCGCGAGGCCTCGCGATGCCAGCGCTCGCGGGTCTCGGCCACGGATTTGGCGGTGCGCTCCTCGCTGGCGACGACGAACTGGTCACCGGCGGAGGCGACGTCGGAGAGCCCGAGCACCTCGACCGGGGTCGACGGGCCAGCTTCCTTGATCTGTTCACCGTGGTCGTTGACCAGTGCACGAACCCGGCCCCAGGCAGGGCCGGCGACGAGCGCGTCGCCGACACGCAGCGTGCCGCGCTGGACCAACACGTTCGCGACCGGTCCACGACCGACGTCGAGGTGGGCCTCGAGCACGACACCGGTGGCTCGTCCGTCGTCGCTCGCTCGGAGGTCCTCGATCTCGGCGACGACCAGCAGATTCTCGAGCAGCTCGTCGATGCCGATCTCCTGCAGGGCCGAGATCTCACACGTGATGGTGTCGCCACCCCATGACTCGGGGACCAGCCCATGCTCCGAGAGCTGCTGGAGCACCCGGTTGGGGTCGGCGTTGTCGCGGTCGATCTTGTTGACCGCCACGACGATCGGGACCTCGGCGGCCTTCGCGTGCTGGATGGCCTCGACGGTCTGGGGCATGACGCCGTCGTCGGCCGCGACCACGAGCACGACGATGTCGGTCGCCTCGGCGCCACGGGCACGCATGGCGGTGAACGCCTCGTGGCCCGGCGTGTCGAGGAAGGTCAGCCGGCGGCCGTTCTTCTCGACCTGGTAGGCGCCGATGTGCTGGGTGATGCCACCGGCCTCACCCGCGACGACGTTGGCGTTGCGGATCTTGTCGAGCAGCTTGGTCTTGCCGTGGTCGACGTGGCCCATGACGGTGATCACCGGTGGGCGGTGGGGCAGCGACTCGTACTCGTCACCCTCGTCGTCGGGGATGTCGAGCGCCTTCTGCAGCTCGACCTCCTGCTCCTCACCTGGGTCGACCATGCCGATCTCGGCGCCGATCTCGGCGGCGAACAGCTCGATCATGTCGTCGGACAGCGACTGGGTCGCTGTGACCATCTCGCCGTTCTGCAGCAGGAAGCGCACGACGTCGGCGGCGGTGCGATTCAGCTTCGGGCCGAGCACCTGGGGCGTCGAGCCGCGCTCGACGACCGTGACCCCTTCGGGCACCGCCGCGTCCATCGGCGTGTACGTCGGGATGTCCATCGGCTGCAGCTCTTCGCGCGAGCGACGACGACGGCCCTTGCGGCGCGGCGGACGAGGACCACCGCCGGGACGACCACGGCCGGGTCCACCGGGAGGGCCACCGCCGGGACCACCGGGGCGACCAGGGGGCCCACCACCGGGACCACCGCCGGGACCGCCGGCCGGACGTTGGGACCGATACGGGCCGCCGGGGCCACCGGCACCGCCG
>DATEEV010000011.1:0-6194 GCA_035281005.1 Microthrixaceae bacterium
GTAGTCGAACTTCTCGACCGCACGCATGAGCCCGAGGTTGCCCTCCTGGATCAGATCGGAGATGGCCATCCCCCGACCGAGGTAACGCTTGGCGATCGACACCACGAGCCGAAGGTTCGCCCGGGTCAGGTCGGCCTTCGCGCGTTCGCCGTCGCGCTGGATCCGCTCGAGCTTGCGCCGCTCCAGCAGCTCGATCTCGGCCCCGGCGACTGCGAGGTCGGCGAGCACCACCTCGGACTTCGCTCCGGCCTCGATCCGCTTCGCCAGCCAGACCTCCTCCTCGGCCGTCAGCAGCGACACCTGCCCGATCTCGCGCAGGTACATCCGCACGGGATCCGACGTCCCGCCCGCGCCCGCGGCCACCCCCTGCACCATCATCGGGCGACCCCGACGCCCTTGGCCCAGCCGGGCGCCAACCGCGATCTCGCCAGGATCGGCAACAGCCGCGAGCAGTTCGAAGGCCATGGCGCGGGCGTGCTCCGGATCCGGCGGCAGATCCTCGTCGGCGACGACCTCCTCGACCAGGTCCTCGTGGGACTCGGTCGGATCCACAGCATCCTCGATGCGGATGTGACGGAGGGCGAAGTACCGCTTGATCTCCTCGACGACCTCGGCCGAGATCGCGATCTTCAACGCCGACAACGCGTCGTCGAGGGTCAACACGCCGTCACGCGTGCCCCGCTCGATCAACTCCTGGATCTCGTCCTCGGACACCGTGTCGAACAACGTCACGCCCCGAACTCCTCCACCCGGCATCCTCGAACCGCTCAGCACGAGGACCCCGCAGCGTGCTCGGCCAGCCAGACTATCAACTGTCCCGCGGCCTCCATCGCTGGTTCATCGCCACGGATCTCGTCCAGTCTGAGTTTCAGCCACTGGATCGACGGCACGTAGTCGAGAGGATCCTCGGCATGCCGCGCCTCCTGTTCGAGCTCGGCGATCTCCCGAGTCACCGTCGCGGTCAACAACCTCACCACGATGTCGTCAGCCTCTGCCCTCGACTCCTCGACCGACACCCGCCTCAGCAGGTCGGCAACCGCCGGCTCCGCGTCCTCGAGCGCGCCGTGCACCGAGCCTGCCTCCCGCAACGCCAGGTAGGCACGCCGCACCGGACCCTCGACGAACAGCTCCGGGCCCAGCCGCGCCGCGATCTCGGCCGGCCGCTGCACCATCAGTCGCAACGCCTCGACCTCCGATCCACTCGGTGGGGCCGCCCACTCGGCACCCACCGGCCGCTGTCGGACGCGCTTCGCGTCGCCGGCACGCGGCGAAGCGGGCCGCCGGAGCTCCTCCCGCAGCCATTCGGGCTCGGCCCGACACGCGTCGGCGATCTGCATGACGTACTGGTCCCGCACGAACTCACTCGGGTGCTCACGTACGGCATCGAGCGCGAGCGACGCCGCTCGTGCCCGTCCCTCGGGCGTCGCCAGGTTCGCGGCCCGCAGCACCCGGTCGACCCGGAACCCGAGGAACGGCTTCGCCGCCGCGACCGCGGCCCGGAGCGCGCCGGGGTCCTGCTGGGCCAGCTCGTCGGGATCGGTGCCGGCCGGGAGCCCGAGCACCGCGATCTCGATCTCATGTCGCTGCTCCCACTCGTACACCCGCTCCGCCGCGGCCTGGCCGGCCTCGTCGGCGTCATAGGCGAGCACCATCCGGTTGGTGAAGCGCTTCAGGTGCCGCACGTGGTCCTCGGTCAGCGCGGTCCCGCACGTGGCGACCGCGCGGGGCAGGTCCGCGGCGAAGAACCCGATCACATCGGTGTAGCCCTCGCACACGATCGCCTCGCCCGACGCCACCACGTCCGCCTTGGCCCAGTTCAGCGCGTACAACGTCCGGCTCTTGTTGTAGAGCGTCCCCTCGCGGGAGTTCTGGTACTTCGCCCCCTCGGCGTCGGGCAGCTTCCGCCCACCGAACGCGACGGCCCGACCCTGGTCATCGAAGATCGGGAACAGGATGCGCGCCCGGAAGAAGTCCTGCAGCCGGTTGGCCTTGTTCACGAACCCCAGCCCGCACTCCTCGAACACCGCCGGCGACACCTTCAACGACTTGGCCAGCTCGTCCCAGGCATCAGGAGCCCAACCGACCCGGAACCGGTCCACCGCGTCGCGGTCGAACCCGCGCTGGCGCAGGTAGCCGCGGGCAACCCCGGCGTCAGGCGCGGACAGCAGACGGTCGTGGTACCAGTCGACCGCGCGCTCCATCACCTCCTGCAGTCGCGCGATCCGCTTGCGGCTCTCGCCCTCGTTCGCCTCGGTGTAGCGCAAGGAGATGCCGGCCTTGCCGGCGAGCCACTCGACCGCTCCGACGAAGTCGAGGTGCTCGATCTCGCGAACGAAGGTGATCACGTCGCCCGAGGCCCGACACCCGAAGCAGTAGTAGAGCCCCTCGGTCGCGTTGACCGAGAAGCTCGCCGACTTCTCGTTGTGGAACGGGCACAGCCCCGACCACCGCGTGCCCACCCGCTTCAGCTGGGTGTGCCCACCGATGACCGCGACGATGTCGGAGCCCTCCCGGACCCTGACGACGTCTTCGTCGAGGATCCCCATCAGTCCCGAGCTCCCCGGTCGCCCGTCACGACGCCTCCAACACCGCGTGCGCCGCCGCGAGCCGCGCCCCGGGAACCCGGTAGGACGAGCACGACACGTGGTCCACGCCCAGCCGCAACGCGATGGCGATCGACGCGGGATCCGCCGCGTGCTCACCGCACAGCCCCACTTCGAGGTCGGGCTTCACCGCCCGGGCCGTGTCGATCGCGAGTGCCATCAGCCGAACGACACCACCGACGTCGAGCGTGGTGAACGGGCTCACGTCGAGCAAGCCACGCCGGCGGTACTCGTCGAGCATCTCCGCCTCGACGTCGTCTCGGCCCCAGCCATAGGTGAGCTGGGTCAGGTCATTGGTCCCGAACGAGAAGAGATCGGCGTGCGCGGCGACCCGGTCCGCGGCCAACGCGGCCCGCGGCGTCTCGATCATCGCCCCCACGGGCACGACCAGCTCGACCCCCGCCGCCTCGCCGGCGCCGGCGATCTCCTCCCGCACCCACCCACCCACGAGCTCCTGTTCGGCCGGCAACGCCACGAGCGGGACGATCATCGACACCCGGGGATCACCGCCGGCATCGAGCCGGGCGAGGACGGCGCCGGCGATCGCCGCGGCCTGCACGCGGGCCAGCGCCTCGTCGCACACGGCATGGCGCACACCTCGCACACCGAGCATCGGATCGCTCTCGACGACCGATCCGAACTCGTGGCTGGGAGCGTCGAGCAGCCGCACCACCACCGGCAACCCGTCCATCTCGGCGAGCAGTTCATCGAGCTCGGCCGACACGACCTCCCCGACCGCGGTGCGGGCCGGTCCGTCTCCTCGCAATGCCTGGGCCAGCAGGGCGGTTCGCTCGCCGAGGAACATGTGCTCGATGCGGCAGAGCCCGATCCCCCTCGCCCCCATTCGTCGGGCCCGACGGGCGGCATCCGCGCGATCTGCGTTCGCCCACACGTCGAGGTGATCCTCGGCCACCCGGTCGGCCCAGCCGAGCAGGGTCGCGACCGAGGCCGGCAGCTCATCGACGGCGGCGGTCTGCTCCTCGGCCTGGGCAGCCGGCCCGTCGACCGCGCTCGCCTCGGCCGTCCTCACCTCACCGAGGCCGCCGTCCACCACCACCGGCGTGCCATCGTCGAGTGCCACCACACCGGCGCCACACACCGCCGGGATGCCGAGGTCGCGAGCGATCACCGCCGCGTGGCTCGCGAGGCCCCCGCCTGAGGTCACCACCGCCGCGGCCACCCGCATCGCCGGTTCATCGACCGGGGAGGTGCTCGCCACGACGTAGACGACCTGCTCCCCTCGCTCCCACGCCTCGAGCGCGTCGACGAGTGACGTCCTCACCACCCCGGCAGCTCGTCCCGGCGATGCCGGGAGGCCCCTCGCCACGACCTCGCCACCCGCGACCAGCGACCGGGCCGACAGGACCTCGGCGATGTCGGCGGGGTCGACCGCGCGCAAGGCGGCGACGATGGCCGACCGATCGGACGGATCGGCGACCGAGCCCACCGCGCGATCGATGGCATCACTCGCTCCGCTCAGCTCGGTCTCCTTCGTCGTGCTCATGGCAGCCCTGGCGTCGGGAGCCAGGCCGCCGGTCGCAGCCTACGGCCGGGTCACGACACCCGCTCCGCCCGCAGCGAGCTCATGCCAGGCGGTCGCGCAGGTAGTCGAGGAGCAGGTCGATCGACACCCGGTCCTGGCTCATCGAGTCGCGGTCACGGACCGTCACCGCGCGGTCGTCGATCGAGTCGAAGTCGAAGGTCACGCAGTACGGCGTGCCCAGTTCGTCCTGACGCCGGTAGCGCCGGCCGATCGACTGGGTGTCGTCGTAGTCGACCATCCAGTGGGGTTGGAGCATCGAGAGCACCTCCCGGGCGTGGACGGTGAGCTCCTCCTTGCGCGACAGCGGCAGGACCGCGACCTGGTACGGCGCGAGCCGCGGGTGAAGGCGCAGTACGACGCGGGTCTCGCCGCGCACCTCCTCCTCGTCGTACGCCGCGATCAGGAACGCCATGGCGGTGCGGGTCGCGCCCGCGGCCGGCTCGATGACGTGGGGCACGTAGCGCTCGTTGGTGGCCTGGTCGAAGTAATCGAGTCGTTCACCCGAGTGCTTCGAGTGCTGCGTGAGGTCGAAGTCGCCGCGGTTGGCGATGCCCTCCAGCTCGTCCCAGCCCCACGGGAAGAGAAACTCCACATCGGAGGTGCCTGACGAGTAATGGGACAGCTCGTCCGGCTCATGCGCGCGGAGCCGGAGCTCCGCCGCCGGCATGCCGTGGTCGAGGTACCACTGGTACCGCTCGTTGCACCAGTACTCGTACCAGCGCGGCGCCTCGTCGGGCGGCACGAAGTACTCCATCTCCATCTGCTCGAACTCGCGCGTGCGGAAGACGAAGTTTCCGGGTGTGATCTCGTTGCGGAACGATTTGCCGACCTGGGCGATGCCGAACGGTGGGCGCTTGCGCGAAGTGTTCAACACGTTCGCGAAGTTGATGAACATGCCCTGGGCCGTCTCGGGACGCAGATACGCGATCGCGCCGGCGTCCTCGACCGGTCCCGCCTGGGTCTTGAACATGAGGTTGAACGCACGCGGTTCGGTGAACTGGCCGACCGCCGCGCACTGCGGGCACGTCTCGGGATCGTCGAGCTTGTCGAGGCGCCAACGCGACTGGCAGTTCTTGCAGTCGACCAACGGGTCGGTGAAGTTCGCCAGGTGGCCGGAGGCCTCCCAGATCTGGGGCGGCCCGAGGATCGCGGCATCCAGGCCGACGACGTCGTCGCGGAGCTGGACCATCGATCGCCACCAGGCGTTCTTCACGTTGCGCAACAGCAGAACGCCCGTCGGTCCGTAGTCGTAGGTCGAACGGAACCCGCCGTAGATCTCGGCCGAGGGGAACACGAACCCCCGCCGCTTGCAGAGGTTCACGATCTTGTCGAAGAGCGCCGGGTCGTTGGCCGGATCAACGGCTGGGTCGACGGCGGTCTCGGGTGGAGCATCCGGCTCGGGCATAGGTCGGTCAGGCTACCGATCACGTCGAGTCGCGCCCGACGTGTCGCTCCGTGCACGAGAACCGCCACTCGTCATGCAGCCTTCGGTACGTTGTCGTCGAAACTCGTCACCGACCACAACGGGTCGGTGAGCAGGGAGGAATGAGGATGAGCGACCCCAACGTCCCACCGCCCCCGGGCGAGCCACCGCCCCCGGGCGGAGGCACACCACCACCACCTCCTCCTCCCCCTCCTCCACCGGGCGGTATACCGCCTCCTCCGCCTGGTGGGATGCCACCACCTCCTCCGCCACCACCGGGCGGTGGGTACCAGCCGTACCAGCCGTACGCGCCGGGCGTCGGCCCGACGGGTACCGCAACACCCGACGTCGGCCAGGCCTTCTCCTACGGCTGGCGGAAGTTCACCGAGCACATCGGCCAGATCCTGATCGCGATCGGTGTCTGGCTCCTCGCCGCGATCGTCCTCGGCGCCATCGGCTGGGTCGTGCGCGACCTCATCATCGGCGATGCGGACTGCCGCGAGACCGTCTTCGGTGAGGTGTGCACCACCGACACGTCGTTCACCACGGCATGGCTCGCCGGCATCGTGTTCCAGCTCTTCTTCATGGTGGCGCTGCTCGCCGGCAGCTACTTCATCATCCGCGC
>DATEEV010000012.1:0-3670 GCA_035281005.1 Microthrixaceae bacterium
GCCGCGCCCGACCCCCAGAACCCGCCGTCCTCGTCGGACATGGCCTGCTGAATCTCGTCGATCATCGCCAACGCCTCTTCGGCGTCCATGTCGCTCAACTTGTCGAGGGCCTCGGTGGCGTTGTCGATCTCGATGCGGAACCCCTCGAAGTCGAACGTCGGCTCGAAGCCGACGTTCGCGGCGTCCTTCAACTTGTCGTCCCAGCCCTCGACCGACGCGGCCATCTCCTGGAACTCTTTCGCCATCGCCTTGGGGGTCGACGCCGCGCCGGAGGAGAGTCGCTTCAACGCGGTGTCAAACTGACGCGTGTTCTCGGTGGCCTCCCCGATGGCCCGGGCGACCTCATAGATCGCCACCGCGCCCATGAGGACGCCGGCACCCGCGCCGATACCGGACACGGCCTTCCCGAGGCCGGTCGCGTTGCCCTGCGCGTCCTTCAGTGAGACCCCGAACTTGTTCGCGAGGCCCGACAGGCCGGAGAACCCCTCGGAGATGTTCGCGATCTGGCCGCCGATGGTCGCGACGGTCCCGAACGTCGTCGCGGCGACCGAACCGATCGCGGCGAAGTGACCGACCGACTTGAGGAGCTGGGGGTTCCACTCCGCGGCCTTCTCCGCGAAGTCGGCGCCGGCCTTGGCCAGGGGCTCGAACACTTCGTTGGCGCCGGCGCCGATCTGTTCCTTGACGTCGTCCCAGTTGTTGCCCAGGCGGGTGAGCTGGCCCGACATCGTGTCGACGTTCTTCGCCGCGGCGCCACCGGCGAACGCTGTCGCCTCAGAGACGGTCGTACCGAACGAGTCCGCCTTGTACGCCGTCTCGTCGAAGGTCAGGCCCAGCTTGGTCAGCGCCGTGTACCCCTCACCCGACGCGGCCTTGGCCAACGCCTTCGTGACGACGTCCAACGACTTGCCGGTCTGCGCGGCGAGGTCCACCGACACCGCGAGGAGCTCCTCGAGCTGCGACGTGGTCAGCCCGTAGACCGCACCCCAGCGGGCCGCGGCGATGACCTGGTCGTTGGTGACGGTCGAGACCTGTTGCAGGTCGGTCGCGAGCCGTTTGATCCTGGCGGTGTCGATCTTCGACCCCATGCCGGTGACCGCGGTCTGGAACTTGTTGGCCGACGCCTCGGCCTGCTCGAACTGCTTGACCGTGCCGACGAGACCGATCCCGACCGCGACGCCGGCACCGGCGACCACCGCGCCGACCTTGGTCATCGTCGTGCCCATCCGCGACGCCGACTTCTCGGTGTCCTCGAACCCCTTGACCGCCTTCGTCGCGTCGGTCTCCAGGACGAACGACAGGATCTCCCTTGCGCCAGGCATGGCTACACCGTCGTCACTGCGGCGAGGAGCTCGCGCATCGGGGTCGCGCCCATCTCGGCCTGCACGTCGGCGACGTCCTGGCCGGTGTCAGAACAGACCGCGACGATGACCCAGGCGATCAGGTTGGACGGGGTGCGGCGCGGGTCGAGGTCCCAGGAGTCCGACGCCAACATCACGGCGAGTGAGTACTGCGCCACGGTGACGTCGCCCGACGCGAGCCGTGAGCCGCGCCACTCGATCACCCACGGCCGGACGTACTCGCTCGAGGCGTCGATGCCGTTGGCCATCGTGTCGGTCATCCGAACACCGCCATCATCGTGTCGACCATCGCCTTCTCGGTGTCGCCCCGTGTCGCGGGGATGACCTTGGAGTCACGCGCCGCCGCCCATTGGCCCTTGCCGGTGGTACCGGGGTGGGGTACCGGCCCGGTGATCCAGTCGTCCGGGTTGCCGCTGAAGTTCAGCGGCGTCGACTCGGCGTCGAGCTTGTAGAACCGGCCCGTCCCGGTGACCTCGGTGCGGCCCCTGCCGGCCATCTCCCGGCCCCGGCCGGCGCCGATGATGTGGGCGGCCGTGTCGTTCTCGACGAGCCACACAGGCCCCTTGGGGACGACGAGGACCGATCCCCGTCCGGTGGGGACGGCCTTGACGCCGACGGGAGCGCCACGGCGGCCGACGCCGGACAGGCGCCCGTCGCGGGACATGGCGTTGACCGCGGCGCCGACGACCTGCTCCGCGGTCCTGGCGTGCTGGGCCTCCACCTCGACGGGGAGTCGACCCAGCCCTTGTGCCATCTTCGCCAACTTCCCCGAGAGCTCCGCGGGTGTCTTCGATGTCCCCACGGCGTCTCCTTCACGTTGGCGGGTGGCGGGGTCCTCAGGCGTCGGCCGTGGCCCTGTCGCGCTTGGTCCCGGTCTCGGTCTCGGTCTGGGTGGCCTCGGTGCCGGCCAGGACCGGGGCCGGACAGGTGACCGTGCCCGTGACGGGGTAGGCCGCTTCGGTCGATCCGTTCTGGCCCTTGCGGAGCAGCGTGCCCGGGGCGGTGCCGGTGAAGATGTCGGGGTAGCCGGCACACGCGAATGCTCCGGTGAAGGTGAGCGTCTCACCGGCGGGGCCGAGGAAGTCACCCGACGCCACCGACACCTCGGCGACGGCGCGCACGGTGCCGCCGGACTCGGGGAGGAGCACCGCGAGCACCTGGCCGCCGTCGTTCTCGAACAGGAACTCGCTGAACGACTTCTCGCCGTCGGTGCGACCCCAGTCCTGCAGGCCTTCGACGTTCATCGTGAACGTCGACGCGACCGACCGGGTCGACGCCGGTGCGCAGAACGTCGCCCCGACCTCGGTCGTGTTGCCGGTCGCCGCGATGTTCGCAGACGTCACCTGACCACACACACACAGGGTCTCGGCGGTGGCGAGGTCGAGCGGGTACGAGGCGGGGACGTCGTAGAACGCGACCACGCCGTTCGTGATGGTCATGACATAAGGGGTGGCCATGGGAGTGCTCCTCTAACAGACGCCATCGGGGACGGTCGTTTCGATGCGGATGTCGTAGATCGGATAGGCGACGTCGCCGATGGTGACGCCGGATGCCGGGTCGGCGCGCAGGATGCGCACCGAGCGGTGGCCGTCGATGATGACCTTGCGGCCGGCGCCGAACTCGCGCCACACCGTCCACACGTCGAGGTCGAAGTCATGTGTGGTCGACTCGGGGTCGACCGGGTGGCCGGCGAAGGACACCGGCCACGTGACGACCACGGCATGGTCGAACTCGTCATAGGAGATCGACGGCAGGCCGAACCACGCGGCGGGGGCGTCACCGAGCGACTTGGGCTCGTAGTCGTGGTACGGGATCGCCAAGTTCTGAACCAGGATCGCGACCAGGTCGGCGCGCATCACCGTCAGGTAGTCGGTGGCGAGGACGTCGGTCATCCGATCATCTCCGACACCCGCACGTACCGGCCGATCATGCGCTGGACGTGCGCGGAGAAGTCACCCAGCCGGTAGAACCCCATGTCGGGGCCGCCGGACTGGACACCGCCGGTCGTCTGACGGTCGGCCCACAGGTCCGCGGCGATGAGCACCGCCCCCTGGTACAGGTCGGCCGCGGTGTTCTTCGGGTCGTCGGGGACGAGGCACCAGCCCGCCACCCAGAACTCCGCCGCGGCGACGTACCGGTCGAGCTCCGCGGTGGCGGTGCCCGACGGAACCTTCATGTGGGCGAGGACGTCGGCCAGCTCGAGCCACCCGACCGGGGTCGGGGGCTCGGGCGGGACCGGAGGCAGGACGTCGGTCACGTCGACTCGTCGTCGTCCTCGGCGTCGTCGTCGCGGTCGCGCTTGGTGCGCT
>DATEEV010000013.1:0-4137 GCA_035281005.1 Microthrixaceae bacterium
TCGAGGAAGTTCAACAACAACAGCATCGAGATGATGATCGACACCACGCTGCCCATGTAGAGGCCCTGCACGATGGCCCGTTCGCTGCTGTCGGCGAAGGCCAGCATGAAGGCGAACACCACGGCGGAGATGAACGCGAGCACGATCCACAGGGGCGTGGGCATCACGCCGGAGGCGCCGTGGATCCGGTCCTGTCGTGCTTGTTCCCGAGACGACGTCTGATCCAGCCACTTCGAGTAGGCCGCCTCCTCGACCGGTGTCGTCAGCTCGACGTCACGGGAGGTGAAGAAGAGCTCCACCCCCCACGGGTTGATGTCGCTCCCGATCGAGCCGGCCTCCATCTGGTCCCATTCGCGGTGGATCACCGAGCGGGCGTAGCAGACGAGCTGGCCGGTGAGCTCGCCGCGCACCGCCTCCGGGAGGAGCTGGGCCGTCTCGGCCTGCTGCACGACGTTGATCGCCTCGATCTCCGCGCCGGATCGTGAGGTGTCGTAGCTCTCGAACGCGAGGAAGATCAGGAACCCGAGGAGGACCGAGAACCCGGTCGCGACGACGCCGAACACGCCCGCCGCGCGGTCTCCGTCAGCGACGAACCCGCCCTCGGGTGCGCGGCGCCGCATCAGCAGCATCGCGGTCACGGCGAGCGCCGTGACCGCGATGACGATGAGCACCGCCCACACGAGGTTCATGAGGGTGGGCTGATCAGCCGAGCAGCGCGGCCTTCTGCTGGGCGAACTCCTCGTCGGTGAGGACGCCCTTCGCCTTCAGGTCAGCCAGCTTCGCGAGCTCGTCGGCAGTGCTCGCCGAACCGGCGGCGTCCTGGACGTAGGCGCGGAACTGCTCGTCGCTCTGCTTCGCCAGGGCAAGGTCCCGGTCGGTCATCGAATGGCCGCGGGCGATCAGGTACACGAAGACGCCGAGGAACGGGACGAACAGCACGAAGATGCACCACATCGCCTTGGCGAACCCGCCCATGTCGTGGCTGCGGAAGATGTCCGAGAACACCCGGAACAGCAGCATCAGCCACGCGAAGAACGCGAAGAAGATGAGCATCGACCAGAAGACGCCCAGGATCGGATAGTCGTAAGCGAGCACGTGTTGCTCCTATGTAGAGGGGAATGACCGCCCGCAACCTAGGGCGGCTTCGCCTCCGCGGGCATCATCGGAGCGGTGCGTCGCGGTCATTGCGTGGCCAGATCGACCCGTTCGGCGAAGGCGGCGTCGCGGATCGGGTCCCGCCCACTCGCCTCGACGACCACCCAGCCGAGCGCACCTGCACGCATCTCCGCCCGGCCACGTAGGCCCGGATGAACCGGTCCGGCTGGCTGGTGGCCGACCGCGAACCCCGGAGTGCCGTAGGTACGTCGCATAGCCGGCCTCGCGCAGGATCTCGGACAGGAACCCGTTCTCCTTCGGCACGGTTGCGTTGTAACCCGGGAAGCCCGCCGCGAGCTCGACGACGCGGGCCATGCCGTTCGAGTGGTGATTGCGACCGCTCAACAGCGCGGCACGCGTCGGCGAGCACAACGCGGTCGTGTGGAAGTTCGCGAACCGCCGGCCCGTCGCGGCCAGGCGGTCGAACGCGGGGGTGGCGATGTCGGAGCCGTACGCGCCGAACTGTGCGTAGCCGACGTCGTCGAGCAGCACCACCACCACGTTCGGCGCCCCCTCGGGCGCGGACGGAAGCGGCGGCCACCAACTGGACGAGTCGTCGTAGGTGCGGCCGATCGTGCCGCCGAAGGGCGTGGTCACCCGGGCAATGTTCCGTCCGGGCCGTGCTTGATCAATGCGCTGCGCGCGGATCGATCAACGAGTCAGCTCTTGGCACCCGCCAGTCGAGCGGCCAGGAGCTGCTTGCCCTGATCTGCGCCCTTCCGGCTGTCGGCCTGGGCCTTCTTGAAGAATTCGACGAGCTCCTGATCTCCGGCGCGCTCGGCGTCCTTGATGTAGGTGTCGAGGCGCAGGACATTGCTCAGGCATGCCTCGGTGAACCAGATGATGTTGTAGTCCTTGTCGTCGGTGCCGGTGATCCGGCCCGTCTCGGTGTCCGTCTGTGCCATGGAATCCTCCTCAACGGCCACACGCCCGCCATCGGGCGCACCTCGCGTCCGTACCCGCCGGGTCGTCGATCCACACCGGTTCTCGGTCAGTCGAGGTTCCGCAGTGAAGCAGGGAGCGCCAGCGACCGAGCCTGAACGGAGGAAGCCTCGAACATGAGAATCGGTCGATCGGGATGGGAGGCTCGGCACATGACCGACATCGAGCGCGCTCGGGATCTGTGGGCCACGGTGAACGAACGGTTCACCGATGACCACGCGACCGAGCGGTGGGCTCGGCCGACCCTGGTGTGGGGGCTGTTCTGCGTCCCCGAGACCGAGGTGGGCGCGCTCGGCGACGTGGCCGGGCTCGACGTCGTCGAGCTCGGGTGCGGCACCGCGTTCTTCTCCGCCGGGCTGGCCGCCGCGGGGGCGCGCCCGGTCGGGGTGGATCTGAGCCCGCACCAGCTCGCGTCCGCCCGGCGATGCCAACAGCGGTTCGGGCCGACGTTCCCGCTGATCGAGGCGGACGCCAGCTCGGTGCCGCTCCGGGACCGGTCCTTCGACCTCGTCGTCAGCGAGTACGGGGCAGGACCCTGGTGTGAACCGACGCGCTGGCTCGGTGAGGCCGCACGCCTGCTGCGACCGGGTGGTCGGCTGGCGTTCCTGACGAACAGCCTGCTCGCGGGGATGTGCGTTCCGGCCGAGGGCGGCTTCGCCGGCGATCGGCTCCTTCGTGCCCAGCGCGACCTCGCGCGGATCGACTGGCCGGGCGGCGCGGTGGAGCACCACCCGAGCCACGGCGACTGGATCCGCCTGCTCGGCGAGGCCGGCTTCGTCGTCGACGCACTCCACGAGCTCTACCCCGGCGACGACGCGGTCGAGCCGCCCGACTACGAGATCGTCGATCTCGACTGGGCCCGGCGATGGCCGGCCGAGGACCTCTGGGTCGCTCACCTCGCCGGCGGGTGACCGGCGTGCAAGCGCTCAGACGGTCGTGTCGAACGCCTGGGCCAGGCCCGCGATCACCCAGCGCTCGTCCTCCGCGAGGGGCGTCGGGAACGGGCCGCGGAAGCTCATCGCCTCGAGCACCTCGACCGCGTCGCCGGTGATCCGAACTGCGTCGTCGGGCGCCGGCCCGTCGTGGAGCACCACCTGGGGACCGAGGTCGACGACGACTCGCAGGTCGGGGGCGCTCACACAGACCTCGACCGAGCCGCGACGCTCAGATCTGCGGCTCACCAGGAACGCGGGGCCCAACGCCGCCGCGTAGTGGAGCGAGGCGACCACCTCGTCGTGCTCGATCGTCGGTGTCATCCCCAGTGGGAGGACGACGTCGCGTTCATGGACCCACGAGTCCCACAGCGCGTGTTGGACGACGAGCCCCACCTCGAGGTGTCCGGGTGGGGCTTCGGCGATCGTGGACCATGCGCCGTCGATCCGCCCGATCGCCGCGGCGAGCGCCGCGTTGGTCTCGACGAACCCACTCAGGGTCTCCTCGGGGGTCGCCGAGCGAACGGCCTCGACCATCTCGGCCGGTGAGGCGACAGGGTCGAACGTCGCGAGGAACCTGGTGGGCTCGCCTCGCAGGCCGGCATCGATCGAGAACGCCCAGAACTGGTTGGTGGTCACCAGGTGCGCGACGACGTCCTGCACCGACCACCCCTCGCACCGGGTCGGCACCGACCACTGCTCGTCGTCGAGGTCGGCGAGGAAGCCGGCCAGCCGCGCACGCTGTCGGAGCAGTGGCGTGGCGGGATCTGCCAGCGCCGGATCCGCCCGAAGCACCGCCGTGTCGCCGTACACCGGTGTCAGTTGCACCGCGGGGACGGTAGTGCCCGGCTCCGGTCGAAGGTCGCGCGTTCCGGTACCGGAGCCCGGCCGGAGTGCGCGAGCTGCGGGGTCAGGCGGGGCTCAGCGCCCGACGGCTCGTTCGAGCTCCGCCTTGTTCATCTTCGAGCGCCCTTCGATGCCCTTCTCACGGGCCTCGTTGTAGAGCTGGTCGCGGGTTCGTCCTCCCGCGCCGCGATGCGAGCGCAGCCCGCCACGACGGCCAGAGGAGATGTCATCGGTGGAGGTGCGGCTCGACTCCTCGGCCTCA
>DATEEV010000014.1:0-8262 GCA_035281005.1 Microthrixaceae bacterium
CGCCCCGATGATCGCCGCCTTCTGGTTCGCGTCGACAGGTCGGTGGAAGTGGTACGCCGCCTGCCTGGCCTTCGTCCTGTTGACCCGTGAGGACTTCGCGCTGACCGTCGCGATGCTCGGCATCGTCCTGGCCCTGTTCCGCGGGCAGCGCCGAGCCGGTGCGATCACGCTGGTGACGGCCGTGCTCTGGTTCCTGCTCGCGACCCAGGTGATCATGCCGTGGCGCAACGACGGGCGATCCGGGTTCTACTCGGGCTACTTCGCGAAGCTCGGCGAGACGCCGAGCGAGATCGCGTTCAACACGGTGAGGCACCCCAGCCGCGTGCTCGACACCGCCCGTACCCCCGAGAAGCAGACGTACTACCGGCAGATGCTCGCACCCACCGCCGGGCTCCCGTTCCTCGCGCCCTCGACGCTGCTGGTGGCGGCGCCGTCGGTGTTCATCAACACGATGGCCGAGGGCGTCGACGCCGCGAACATCCGCTATCAGTACTCGACGATGACCACCGCCGTGCTGTTCGTCGCGACCGTCGACGGCCTGACGAAGCTGCGTCGCCGCCGCGGGCTCACCCGGTTCGCGCTCAGCGGCCTGATGGTGTGCGCGGTCGCCTCCAACGTCGCGTGGGCGCCGTCACCGATCGGCATCGCGGCCAACCGCGGCATCTGGTCGCTGCCGAACGACGCGCGCGCCGAAGTGGTCCGACGGGCGATCGACACCATCCCCGACGACGAAGGCGTGGCGTCCACCTACGCGCTGGTCCCCCACGTCACGCACCGGGTCACGTCGTACCTGTGGCCCACCCCGTTCGACTACCAGAACTGGGGCTTCGCCGATGAGTCGACGGGACGGCCCGACCTCGTCGAGTGGCTCCTCATCGACCGCCGCACGCTGGGGGAGAGCCAGCCGATCTTCGATCAGCTCACCGCACCCGGCGGCGAGTTCGAGATCGTCTTCGACGAGGACGACGTCGTCGTCGCGCATCGGGTGAAGCCGCCCGCCACGATGGAACCGATCCGCTGAGCGTGAGGATCGCGCCACCCGCTGCCCCGAGGCGCCCGGCTCAGGGTTTGTAGAACGGGTTCCAGAAGCCGCCGCCGTCGGCGAGCACCTCGTACGCGCCGGGTCGCCCGCTCGCCCCGTTCGTGAGCGACGCCAGGGTGGCGACCTGGTTGTTGGCGAAGATGGCGTCCTGGTGGATGGTCGCCGCCTCCGGGTCGACCCACACTGCAACGATCAGCACCGCGACGTCGGCCATCTCCGGCGGGATGACCCCGGTCGCCACGGCCTCGGTCACGCCGGCAGCGACGCCTGCCTGGGCCGCGCCCCACGTGAGGTTGGCGTGCTGCTCCGACGCCAGGGCCGCCTTGTTCACGAACAGTGTGAGTGGCTTGACCGGGAGGCCCGGGCGGGCGACCACCACGAACGGCGCATGGCCCTGGCTCGGCGAGGCGAGTGACTGGGCCCACGCACCCCCGATCGGACCGGTCCGGTCTCCGAGGACCGAGTTCACGTGGGCGACCGAGACGCCGCTGCCCTCGAACCCCTCCCCGATCTGAACAGGGATGGTGAGGGGTGCCGGGAGCCAGTTCACGGGAGGCGACCGTACCGCACGAGCTTCAACCGCTCGGACGAGCGTGCGCTGTCGGTCATGTCCGGTCGGGGCGGCGCCGCGCGGGTACGACGTGGATCGGGCCGTCGGTGTCGCGGAGCGACGCAGGTCGGCGGCCGGTGCGCAGGGCGATGATCTCCGCGCAGATCGAGATCGCGGTCTCCTCGGGGGTTCGCGCCCCGACGTCGAGCCCGATCGGCGCCATCACCCGCGCCAGGTCGGCCTCGGTGACCCCCTCGGCCCGCAGCAGGTCGTCGCGCTCCGCGCTGGTGCGACGCGACCCCATCGCCCCGAGATAGCCGACGTCGGTGCGCAGCGCGGCGACGATCGTGGGGACGTCGAACTTGTGGTCGTGGGTGAGGACGCACACCGCATCGGCGGGGCCAAGGGTCGGGCCGATCTCGGTCACGAGGCGATCAGGCCAACCGACCACGATCTCGTCCGCGAGCGGGAACCGCCTCTTCGTCGCGAAGACCTCGCGGGCATCGCAGACGGTGACGTGATAGCCGAGGATCTTCGCGACCCTGACCAGCGCGGCGGTGAAGTCGACCGCGCCGACGACGACCATCCGCGGTGGCGGCGCGAACGCCTCCACGAACACCCACACGGCGTCCTCGCCGGCCTCGCCGTGCGGTCCGTAGTGGCGGACGCCGCTGCGTCCCGCTGCGAGCTCGCCCGCTGCATCCCGGACCGCGACCCGATCGAGGTCGGGGTCACCGAGCGAGCCCCGAACCTCGCCGTCACCGAACACGAGTTGCTTGGCGCCAGTGTGCGGGCCTTCGACGACCGTGACCAGCGCGACGGGCCGATGCGCGCGCACCGCGTCGCGGAACTGCTCGTACAGGCCGGACAACGGGCTCACCAGTCGAGTGTCTCGAGGAACAGGTGCACCGTTCCGCCGCAGGTCAACCCGACGGCGAAGGCGTCGTCGTCGCTGTAGCCGAACGTCACGACCCGACGATCGCCGGATTCGAGGATCGCGAGCGCCTCGGTCACCACCGCGCCCTCGACACATCCACCCGAGACCGAGCCCGAGACCTCACCGTCGGAGCTGACGGCCATCGCCGCTCCGGGCAAGCGCGGGCCGGATCCCTCGATGTCGATGACGCGGGCAACCACCACACGCTTGCCGTCGGTTCGCCACCGGTCGATGTCGTCGAACAGGTCGATCACCGTCGGGCTCCGGCGGCGATGGTCGAACCGGCGCGCGCCGGATCGAGCGCGCCCGACACGAGAGCTGCGAGATCCTCGAGCGATCGGAGTGAGTGCCCTTCCACGAAATCGTCACAGTACGGCAGCGCGGCGGCCATGCCACGGGCGAGAGGCTCGTAGCCCGGCGAGGCCTTCAACGGGTTGACCCAGATCAGCCGGTGAGCGAACCGAGCCAGTCGGGCCATCTGCTCTTCGAGCTCGCCCAGTGCGCCCCGGTCCCAGCCGTCGCTCATCATGAGCACGACCGCGCCGCGAGCCATGCCCCGCTGGCCCCATTCGTCGAGAAATGTCCGGATCCCTTCGCCGAGGCGGGTCCCGCCGGCCCAGTCGCGCACCTCCGCCGCCGCCCTCGACATCGCGAGGTCGGGATCGCGGACGTCGAGGGCCGGCGTCAGCCGGGTCATCCGAGTGCCGAGCGCGATCACCTCGGTCCCGCGACGCGAGGTCACCGCGGCGTGGGCGAAGCGAACCAGCGCCCGGGCGTACGGCTCCATCGAGCCCGACACGTCCACCAGGACCAACAGGCGACGCGGGCGGGTCCCACGGCGCCGATGGCGGTGGGCGATCACCTCTCCGTCGACTCGCAACGCCGCGGCGACCGTCCGGCGAAGGTCGATCGGCCCGCGTCGCCCCGACGTGGGGTGGGTTCGAGCGCTGCGTCGCAATGGGAGCACGGTTCGGAGCTGATCGACCGCACGCCAGAGCGCATCGAGCTCCTCCGGGCTGCACCGGGCGAAGTCGCGATCTCGCAGGACCTCGACGGCGCTGTACCGCACCGACACCCCATCGTTCTCGGCTTCGCCCTCAGCGGCGTCGGCCGGCGCGGCGGGCTCCTCGTCGATCCCGACCGCGGACACGACCTCGAGCACCGGGCCACCCGTTCGATCGTCGGGCGACTGGTCGTCGACCCCGAGGAAGTGGCGACGGAAGGCCCGGTCGTACACGTCGGCGTCCTCACGGCGCCGCACCAAGGTCGCGCGACCGGCCCAGTAGACGTCGAGCGGTCGCTCCACGCCGAGCGAGCCCAAGGCCGCGACGAAGTCGAGCGTGGCGGCGACGCTGACCTCCAGCCCGTCGCCACGGAGCTCCGCGACGAACGCGACCGCGTCGTGCCGGGTGCTCATGGCGGGTCAGAGCCGTCGGCGAGAAGCTCAGGGAGCCCGGCCCGTTCGACGCGCTGGCGATCCTCCCGGTACTTCAGCACGGTGCCGAGGGTCGCCCGCGCCGTGTCGAGATCGAGCCCCGACCCGAGCAGGTCCACCGCGGTCGCCCAATCGATCGTCTCGGCCACCCCCGGCACCTTGTACAGGCCGAGCTGGCGGAACCGGTCGACGACGGTGGCCACGTCACGAGCCACCTGCACCGGCACATGGGGAGCGCGGCTGGCGACGATCGAAACCTCGAGCTCGAGATCGGGGTGTTCGATCCAGTGGTACAGACAGCGGCGCTTCACCGCGTCGTGCACGTCGCGGGTGCGGTTCGACGTGAGCACGACGACCGGAGGGACCGCGGCGACGAAGGTGCCGAGCTCGGGCACGGTCACCGCGCCGTCCGCGAGCACCTCGAGGAGCACGGCCTCGAATTCGTCGTCGGCACGGTCGATCTCGTCGATCAGCAGCACGGGTCGCGGCAGATCCGTCGCGCTCAGGGCGTCGAGCAGTGGCCGGCGGATGAGGAAGCGCTCGCGGTAGAGCTCGGCCTCGACCTCGTCGGAGGCGGCGCCGACGAGCTCGCCGGTCGCCTCGGCGCTGCGGAGGTGGAGCAACTGGCGCGCGTGGTCCCACTCGTAGAGCGCCTGGGCCACGTCGATTCCCTCATAGCACTGCAGTCGGATCAGCCTGGCCCCCGACACCCGGGCCAGGGCTCTCGCCACCTCGGTCTTGCCGACTCCGGCCTCGCCCTCGAGGAGCAGTGGGCGCCCGAGACGCAGGGCCAGGTAGATCGCGATGGCGAGCCCGTCATCGGCGAGGTACCCGTCCGCCGCGAGTGCGGCGCGGACCTGTTCGGGAGAGGTGACGTCGCTGGTGTCCAGCACGGGTCCACCCTGCGGCGTCGGGGCCTCGTCGGTCACGGTCGTCCGGCCGGAGCAAGTCGCTCGGTGAGCGTCGGATCGGCGACCACATCGGGGGCGAGCACCTCCTCGACCGCGGCGACGAGGTCGTCGTCGAGCTCGGCGTCGACCGCCACGACGTTGTCCTCTATCTGGTCGGGCCGCGAGGCGCCGACGATCGCCGACGCGACGTTGTCGTTGCGCAACACCCACGCGATCGACAACTGCGCCATCGTGAGCCCTGCTTCTTCGGCCAGCGGGCGGAGCAGGCTGATCCGCTCGAGCAGGTCGTCGTTGAGGAAGAACTTGATCGTCGCGGCCGACTCCTTCCCGGCGACGGCGCGACTGTCGGCCGGGGGTTCCGCCCCAGGCTGGTACTTGCCGGTCAGCACGCCCTGCAGCAGCGGCGACCAGACGATCTGGGAAATGCCCAGCTCCCGACAGGTCGGCACGACCTCGGCCTCGATGACACGCCACAGCATCGAGTACTGGGGTTGGTTGGAGACGAACGGGATGCGCAGCTCCTGCGCGAGCGCGTGCCCGGCTCGGAGCTGGGCGGAGGTCCATTCGGACACCCCGACGTAGTGGACCTTGCCGGCGTGGACGAGGTCGGCGAAGGCGACCATCGTCTCCTCGAGGGGCGTCTCATTGTCGTAGCGGTGTGCCTGATAGAGGTCGATGTGATCGGCACCGAGCCGTCGCAGCGACGCGTGGCAGCTCTCCATGACGTGCTTGCGCGACAGCCCGCGGTCGTTCTCGCCGGATCCGGTCGGCATGAAGACCTTCGTGCACAGCTCGACGCTCTCGCGCCGCACACCGTGCAGCGCCTTTCCGAGCACCTCCTCGGCGCGGGTCTCGGCGTAGACGTCAGCGGTGTCGAACGTGGTGATGCCGAGGTCGCGGGCCCGGTGCACGCACTCGATCGCACGCTTGTCGTCGATCTGATTGCCGTGGGTGACCCAGTTGCCGTAACTGATGGCCGAGACCTTCAGGCCGCTGTTCCCGAGATACCGATACTGCATTGCTCGCCTCACTCGTCGCTGTCGAGCCCTCTTCGCTGAAGAAGGCAGCCGTCAGTCTTCACTGAAGAAGACCGTTTTGACCTCTGTGTAGTGATCCATCGCGGCCATGCCCAGCTCGCGGCCGAGGCCCGACCGCTTGAACCCGCCGAAGGGGGCCTCGGTGCGCACCGAGCGTGCAGAGTTGACCGACAACACGCCGGTGCGAACCGCCCGTGACACCCGCATCGCTCGCCCCAGGTCGCGGGTCCACAACGAGCCCGACAGGCCGTAGGGGCTGTCGTTCGCGATCCGGACGGCGTCGTCCTCGTCGTCGAAGGGGATCACGCAGGCCACCGGCCCGAAGATCTCCTCCTGGGCGACGCGCATCGAGTTGTCGACGCCGGCGAGGACCGCGGGCGTGAGGTACCAGCCCGGACGGTCCGGCACCTCGCCGCCCGTCCGGAGTGTGGCGCCCTCGGCCGACCCGAAGCCGAGGTACTCGAGTGACGTGGCTCGTTGGGCCTCGTCGATCATCGGCCCCAGCTGAGTCGCCTCGTCGAGCGGCTCACCCACCGTCAGGGCGTCGGTGTGGGCGACGAACCGTTCGACGAACTCGTCGTGGACGTCGCGTTGCACGAGCATCCGGCTGCGGGCGCAGCAGTCCTGGCCGGTGTTGTCGAAGACCGACATCGGCGCCGCGGCCGCCGCCCGCTCGACGTCCGCGTCAGCGAAGACGATGCACGCCGACTTGCCGCCGAGCTCGAGCGACACGCGGGTGATGTTGTCCGAACTGGTCCGGAGGATGTGCGCACCGGTCGCGGTCTCACCGGTGAAGCTCACCTTGGCGACCCGGGGATCGGCCACCAGCGCATTGCCCACCGACGAGCCGGGCCCGGGGACGACCGACACCGCCGCCTCCGGCACTCCGGCCTCGACCAGCACCTCGCCGAGCATCAGCGCCGTGACCGGCGTCCGGGACGCCGGCTTGATCACCACGGGGTTCCCACACGCCAACGCAGGTGCCACCTTCCAGCACGTGATGAGGAGCGGGAAGTTCCACGGCACGATGAGGGCGCAGACCCCGACGGGTTCGCGCATCACGACACCGAGACCACGGTCCTGGGTCGGCACGACGGCGCCATGGTGCTTGTCGGCCGCTCCGGCGAAGTACTCGAACACGTCGGCCGCGGTCGCCGCCTCCCACCGAGCGTTGCCGATGGGATGGCCCGCGTTGCGGGCCTCGGCCACGGCGAAGTCCTCCGCACGTTCGCGCAGCAGCGATGCGACCCGGAGCAGCACCTTGCCCCGTGCGGTGGCGCTCGTCCTCCGCCAGGTGCCCTCCTCGAACTCCTCGGTGGCGACGCGGACCGCCGCATCGACGTCGGCCGTGCCGGCGCGGGCCACGTCGACGAGGTGGTCACCGGTGGACGGGTCCATGACCGCGAAGGTCGAACCGTCCACCGCTGGGCGACGCCGGCCCCCGATCAGCAGCTCGTAGGGAGAGGCAAGCGAACCAACATGGGCGAGCGGGCCCGCGCGCGACACCGGGTTCGGGGACACGTCCGCCGAGCGTACTGTTGGCGCGGCTCGACGAACCGCGAGCCAGCATCACGAGCGAGGAGTGCATGGGGCGCCTGGAGGAGAAGGTCGCGATCATCACCGGCGCCGCGGCCGGCATGGGTCGCCTCGGTGCCTTGCGCTTCGCCGAGGAGGGCGCTCGCGTCGTGGTGGCCGATCTCGCCGCGGATGAGGTCGAGTCCTGCGTCTCCGAAGTCCGAGCCGGGGGTGGTGACGCCATCGGCGTGGTGGTCGACGTCCGCGACCCGGCGGCGGTCGAGGCCATGGTCCGCACCGCGGTCGACCGATACGGCCGCCTCGACGTCCTCTACAACAACGCCGGCGTGTCACCCCGCGACGACGACACGCCCGAGACCACCTCCGTCGAGACATGGGACCTGACCTTCGCCGTGAACGTGAAGGGCGTGTTCCTGTGCTGCAAGTACGCGATCCCCGCGATGTTGGCGAGTGGGCGAAGTGGCGGCGGCGCGTCGATCGTGAACGTGGCGAGCTTCGTCGGCCACATGGGGGCGGCGACGCCCCAGCTCGCGTACACGTCGTCGAAGGGCGCCGTCGTGGCGATGACCCGCGAGATCGCGGCGATCTACGCGCGGCAGGGGATCCGCGCCAACGCGCTCTGCCCCGGCCCGGTGCTGACCCCGCTGCTCTCGAAGTTCCTCTCCGACGACGCCAAGCGTCAGCGACGCCTGGTGCACATCCCGATGGGCCGCTTCGGCGAGGCGATCGAGATGGTCAACGGCGCGCTGTTCCTCGCCAGCGACGAGAGCTCCTACATGACCGGCCAGTCGTTGTTGATCGACGGCGGCATCAC
>DATEEV010000015.1:0-5353 GCA_035281005.1 Microthrixaceae bacterium
GTCGCGATCTCGGTCGCCGCGCGGGCCCCGGTCCCGGTCCCGGTCTCGCCCGCCGCGCTTGTCACGCTTCGGGGCGAGGGAGGTCGAGACGAGCTGATCGGGGGTCGGACGTCCGGCGATCTCGATGCGCTCGTAGCGGTCCTTGCGCTCGGACTTCGGAGGGAGCACCGAGGTGATCTCGATACCGTCGATCAACGCGTCGGCCTCGACGCGCAGCACGTCGCCGACCTTGGCGCCTGAGGGCAGCATCGAACCCTCGAGCTCACCCTTGGGCTGGCGAGCGCCGGCCTTGCGCCACGTCCACGTGCCGTCCGGGCGCGCGCTCGTGAGTTCGACCTCGAGTCTGGGCATGCGGACCAACCTACCGTTCGGGCTCCGTCCGGCTCACGTCCGATCCGCCGACCGGGTGCCCGCGCACCGTGCCCGGAGGGCCGATTCAGGGAGTGCGCAGCAGGTACTCCGACATGCAGACGTTGCGCATCCGCTCCATGTCGATGAAGGCCGTGACGCTGTCGAGCATTCGTTCGATGTTGCGCTGCATGACCGCCGGCTCACCCTCGCCCAGGAAGAACAACATCGGATCGGTGATGTGGTCCGCGGATGGCCACGCCTCCTCGACGATGCCACCCAGGTCGGATGCTCCCTCGGTGATCGGCCGCACGACCTCGTTGCGGACGTAGCGGACACGGGGCTGCAACTCCGCCGACACCGGGGACTGCACGCCGTGCCAGCGTGCCAGCCACTCGCCGTGCTCCATCTCGTCGGGTCGGTGGATGAGGCAGACCGTGAGCACCGAGGGCGACCGCTCGCCATCGGCCCACGTCCGCGGGCCCGCCCACGGTGTGTCGCCGTAGTCGGTGTAGAGCGCCTCGAGCACCAGATAGCCGGAGACGTCGAGCCCGAGCTCGGCGATCGCCGCCTCATAGGGGCCGCGGCGGTCATGGCAATCGAGCCAGATCGACACCACCGCCACGTGAGGGGTCTCGCCGTCGGGGGTGGGAACGGGACTCGGCACGTCCGACTCGGCATCGACCACGTCGATCGACAACCCGCGGGGCCCGAGCGCGTCGAGCCGAGGGCCGAGCTCGCCCACGAGCCGGTCGCGCAGCGAGTCGCCGTTCGGACGTTCGCCGCGCAGCACGTACATCAGCTTCTCGATGTCGGTTCCTCCAGTTCCATCAGCGCCTGCTCCACGACCTCGGTCAGCGCCGGGTGCGGGTACATCGGGTCGTGCGCGAGCTGATGAGCGGTCTGACCGAACCTCATCGCCTGCACGAGGAGCTGAACGAGGATCGACGAGTTCGGCCCGATGACATGCGCGCCGAGGATCAGATCGGAGTCACGATCGACCAGGACCTTGCAGAAGCTCGCAGTGTCCTCGAGAGCCCAGCCCGCAGCGGTGCTGCCGTAGTCGCGGCGGCCGACGAGGTACGGCCGTCCCGATTCGCGCAGCTCCTCCTCGGTCGCGCCGACCGCGGCGACCTGGGGGTCCGAGAACACGACGTGGGGAACCAGATCCTCCGCCACCGAGATCGGGTCGTCAGGATGGAGGAGGTTGTGGCGTACCACGGCGGCCTCGTGGTTCGCGACGTGCTTGAGCATGTAGGTCGAGCGGATGTCGCCCAGCGCCCAGACTCCGGGGGCATCGGTGTGCAACTGGTCGTCGGTGCGGATCCGCCCGTCGTCATGGGTGGAGACCTCGGTCGCCGCGAGGTCGAGCTGGTCACTGTTCGGCGCCCGGCCGGTGGCCACGAGCAACATGTCGCCGGTGACCAGCCGTCCGTCGTCGATCGCGAGTGCGACGCCCCGGCCGTCGGCCGCCGCCTCGGCCACCCGCGCCGAGAGGTGGACGTCGAACCGTTCGGCGACCGCGCTGGTGAAGGCGGCCGCGACCTCCTGGTCGTGGTGGCTGAGCAGCATCGGACCCCGGGTCACGATCGTCACCTTCGATCCGAGCGTGTCGAACACGTGCGCCAGCTCCGACGCGATGAATCCTCCTCCGAGCACGACCAGCCGGCGGGGGACCTCGTCGATCCGCATGATCGTGTCGGAGGTCTCCGAGGGCACCATGTCGAGCCCGGGAATGTCGGGCACGGTCGGTCGTGAGCCGGCGGCGATCACGATCTGGTCGCCGCTGATCTCCCGGCGCCCGTCCGCGGTGTCCACCGCGAGGCGACGGATCCCGACGAAGCGGCAGGATCCCGAGTACACGTCGACGTGGGGCTGTGACCGCCGGTAGCGGGCACCGTTGGCCACGATCGGGTCGATCCGCCCGAAGATCCGATCGCGGATGTCACGCCAGCGTGTGGCGCCGAGGCTGGCGTCGACACCCAGCCGAGACCCGTCGCGGATCTCGGCCACCAGGTCGGCGGGGCGGATGAACATCTTCGTGGGGACACAGCCCCGGTTCAGGCAGGTGCCACCGAACTCTGCCCGTTCCACGATGGCGACCCGCCACGACTCGAAGCGCTCGTCGAGGATCGTGTTGCCCGAGCCGGCTCCGATGATGACGAGGTCGTAGTGGTCCATCGCTCACCAGCCTGCCCCACCGGCCGACCGCTCGTCGCCGACGGGTCGCGGGCGGACCCGGGGCCGATGCTCAGCCGAAGAAGTTCACCGGCGGGCTGTCGGCCTCGCAGGTGGAGATCTCCTGGCCCGGCGGTGGTTCGGTGGGGTCGCGGAGCCACCGTCGGCGAAGGTCGGCGAGGCATTGGGGCCCTTCGTCGAAGGGCTCGAATCCGATGGTGGGGAACTGCAACGTCGTGGTGGCCAGGAAATTGCGTGCGATCTCGTCGTTCCAGACTCGCAGGTGGTTGGTGGAGAGGTCGCCGGAGACGATGAACGCGGGCACGTGGCTCGAGACCACTTCACGGAAGTGCGCCGGCGCGGGCGGGACTTGCCAGCGCGCGCAGCTGTCCGCGAGCACCGACGCGCGGAGCATGCCCGTGCGGTACGGCTGGAGCCGTCGCGCGACGTCGCTGTCGACCACCTCGTCGTTCGGGGCGACCCGATGGCACAGGTCACTCAGTTCCTGCCCGTAAGCGAGATCGTGGATGTCGGAGCGGTCGGCAGCATTGGTCGACATCGTCAGCAGTTCGCGGTTGGCGAGGATCTGGGGGACGAATGGCCGGAGGGGGCTGAGGCCAACCGCGAGCCACAGCGCAGTGGCCGAGCGGTCGCCGTCCACCGCGACCACTCCCTCGGAGGTGGGTGACAACTTGGCCGGCACGAGCTCTGGCGCCGCGTCGATCTGGCGGTAGAACTCCTCCCAGCTCTCGACGAGGTTCGGCGTCAGCCGGGCGCAGCGGACGTCGGTCTGGCACACCGTGTTGAAGTCGTCCAGTCCTTCCGCGAACGCACTCACGTAGTCACCCGTCGACGCCGTCGGCGGGATCGGGTTGAGGAAGGTGACCGTGCGGAGGATCTGTGGGAAGTCACGCACGATCGTGAGGGCGCTCGCCGCGTGCATCGCCGACACCGCGAGATCGACCGGCTCGAGCTTCCGGGCGACGAGGAGGTCACGCACGTCGAGGGCCACATCCTCCAGGTCGTAGGCCGAACGGTCGACGCCGCTTGCCTCCCACCGGTCCGCGCAGCGACCGACGGCGTCCAGGTGGGCCTCCACCACCTGCGGGGCCAGCAGCGGCTGGGTGATGTGGGCGAGACCGACCTGCTGGATCTCGGGACAGTTGAGGCGGTCGGCGCCTGATGTCCCGCGGGGTTGGATCCGCAACAGCCGTCCACCGTCGCGCGTGACCGACGACTTCGGTTGTTCGATCGACTCGATCATCACCGCCACCCGGTCACCCGGGTCGAGCGGGGCGAACTCGTCGACGGGTACGTCGATCCAGCGGCCATCGAGCCGGTCGCGCCGTTCGGGGACGCGGAGCAGCCCGCAGGTCTGACCCGCGATCGTCTCGGTGGGGCACGAGCGCTCCTTGTAGATCGGCTCGTAGTCGAGGTCCATCTCCACCACCGTCGAGCCCGACCGGGCCGCAGGGGCCGAGTCGTCGATGAGCGCGATCACCGCGACGATCAGACCGGCGCCGGCGACCACCGAGGCCGCGGCCGCCAACCATCGACGGCTCCGTCGGCGCGGTGGAGCGATCGTCGCGTCCTGCCCGGACGCCGGGGCGGCGACGAGGTCGACGGTCTCGAGGCGGACGACGTCGACCGGGTTCGGGAGCCCCTTCAGAGCGGTCGGGCCGATGTCGACGAAGGCGAGGTGACCCCTGGAGCCCACGATCGAGCGCACCACTGCCGTGGCGTAGGTCTCACCGGTCGGCGCCACGGCACAGAGTCGGGAGGCTTCGATGATCGGAGTGCCATACCAGTCGCCGTCGGTCTCGGTCGCCACTCCTGCGCTGATCCCCACCCGCAGGCGTGGGGGGTCGTCGGGATCGATCGCGCCCACCTCGCGGTGGAGCTCTGCCGCGGCGTGGAGGGCATCGAGGGTGCTGCCCTCGAACACGGCCATGATCCCGTCACCGAGCCCCTTGATGACGGTGCCGCGACGAGCGCGCACGACGTCGCCCGCGACGCCGAGGAGGTGGCGGAGGAACCGGTCACCGGCGTCGTCGCCGAGGCGTGAGACGCGCTCGGTGGATCCCACTACATCGCAGAACAGGATCGTGACCGTCTCGGTTCGGCTCAAAGCGCTCCTGCGCCACTTCGGGCGCCCCTGCAGCAGTGTAGAGGCATGAACCAGATGCGATGAACCGTGAGCGATGACGGTAGCGATGAACCGGTGTCCATGTGCCGGTTCATGTTCCGGAATGAGAACGCGTTACAGTTTTCCGTCCGGTCGACCCAGGGGGACGCATGAGGCTCGCCTACACCGAGGATCAGCAAGCGCTGCGCGACGAGCTCGCGGCGTACTACCGCGAGCTGCTCACCCACGACATCCGCGAGCAGCTCCACGTCGAGCACGGTGCCGGCCCGGTGACCCGCCAGGTGGTCAAGCAGATGGCCGCCGACGGTTGGCTCGGCATCGGCTGGCCCAAGGAGTACGGCGGCCAGGGCCGGTCGCAGATCGAGCAGTACATCTTCTTCGACGAGTCGATGCGCTCGGGCGCCCCGGTGCCGATGCTGACGATCAACACCGTCGGCCCGACCATCATGGCGAACGGCACCGACGAGCAGAAGCAGCGCTTCCTGCCCCGCATTCTCGCCGGTGACCTCCACTTCTCGATCGGGTACTCCGAGCCCGAGTCGGGCACCGACCTGGCGTCGCTCAAGACCCGGGCCGTGCGCGACGGCGACGAGTACGTGGTCAACGGCCAGAAGATGTGGACATCGCTCGCATCCGACGCCGACTACTGCTGGCTCGCGGTGCGCACCGACCCGGACGCGC
>DATEEV010000016.1:0-8366 GCA_035281005.1 Microthrixaceae bacterium
CCCCGGGGCCGGTGGTGTGCCTCGAGCGGCACGCCTCGATCGTCGACACGCTGATCCCGATCAAGGTCTTCGCCGAGCACGACATGAGCTGTCGCTACGTCATGAAGGACGAGTTGCTGTGGGATCCCGCGATCGACCTGATCGGCGGCCGGCTACCGAACTACTTCGTGGATCGCAGTGGCCGCAACACGCCGGCCGAAGTCGAACGGATCCGCTCCCTCGCGGCGGGCACCCGGCCGGATCAGGCGTTCGTCATCTTCCCGGAGGGATCTCGCTTCACGCCCGAGAAGCGCGCCAGAGCGGTCGAGAAGCTCCGCGAGTCCAACCCCGAGCTCGGGGCCCTGGCCGACAAGCTCACCCAGACGATGCCGCCTCGTGCGGGCGGATCGCTCGCGTCGCTGGGCGGCGCGCCCGAGGCCGACGTGGTGATCCTGGCCCACACCGGCCTCGAGGGCCTCGCGGGCCTCAAGGACCTGATCCGCTCGGTGCCGTTCCGCCGACCGGTCGAGGTCGAGTGCTGGCGCATCCCGCGAGCCGAGATCCCCACCGGCGATCCCGAGATGCTCGAGTGGTTGTTCGAGACCTGGGCCGAGGTCGACGCCTGGGTCGACGAGCACCGACGCGCCTGAGTAGGCGACGCGAGATCGGGGCGAACCGATATGAGGTCACGGCGTCTGCGCGCCCGCGGGAAAAAGCTTGCAACTGCGAGCACCGTCAGACCTTCCTCGACCCGGCTCCGACGAGTGATCCGCGTGGCGGCACTCCTCCTCGTCGTCGTCGTGGGCGTTCCTGCACCGTCGCCTCCTCCGCCGACGTCGGGATCAGATGCACTGGAACGTCGTGCGGTTGCAGATCTCACCGTCTTCACCGATTGGCTGGGCGGCGAGCGGGGTTACATCGGAGAGGTCGGCTGGCCGACGGATTCGTCCCAGTGGAACGGACCGGCTGACGCATGGTACGACCAGGCTGATCGGGCCGGCCTGTGGGTGACCGCGTGGGCCACCGGCGAGTGGTGGGGACCGTACGACCTCGCCGTGTACGAGGCGTCCGGCTCCATTCTGGACCGGCCCTCGCCGGCGGCCACCGTCGTTGAGGCCCACCAGGGCGCGCCGGGGAACGATCGGGGGGTTTCCGTCAACGGCGGCGAGTTCGGGGCCGGCACGAACACCGGCACTGGTACGGGCGGAACCTTCTCCAACGTCAACGTCGGCGTCTACGACCGCGACTATCACTACGAGTCGCAGGACTCGTTGGATTACCTGGCTTCACGCGGGATCGAGGTGATCCGCCTGCCGTTCCGGTGGGAGCGTGTCCAGCCGATGCCTGGAGGACCCCTCGACGGCGCCGAGGTTCAGCGTCTCAACGATGCGATCGTCCGAGCGGGCGATGCGGGCCTCGACGTCATTCCCACGGCCATGAACTATGGCGCGTACTGGTTGCACGATTCGACGACCGGGACCGGTCGGCGCACCGCCTTGGGCTCGACGACACTCGGCGCCGCGCACCTGGCCGACCTCTGGAGCCGACTCGTGACCTCGCTCGGAGCACGACCGAACATCCGCGCGTGGGGGTTGATGAACGAGCCCGCCGAGATCGTCGGTGGCGCGGCCGCGTGGGAGCGGATCTCCCAGCAGGTCGTCCGGTCGGTGCGCGACGCGGGAGAACGACGGACGATCGCCGTCCCCGGCTACAACTGGTCGACGGCGTCCCGCTTCGCGTCGACCCACCAGTCCGGTCCATGGATCGACGATCCCGCCGACGACATCGTCTACGAGGCGCATCAGTACTTCGACGCCAACAGATCCGGCGAGTACCAGAGCTACGAGCAGGAGCTGGCGAACGCCACGACGACGGGCGACTGAGGCCCGCGAGGCTCAACCCGTCTCGTCGAGGTGCAGCAAGACCTTCGGTGTCCGGGCGAGGATCCGCAGATCCAGCGCGGTGTCGCGGGTGCGGGCGTACTGCACATCCAACAACATCCCCTCGTCGGCGGGGATGCGGCTGCGTCCGCTCACCTGCCACAAACCCGTCAGGCCAGGGCGGACCCGGAAACGCTCACGCTGCCAGGGCTCGAGCAGCTCGAGCTCGAACGGCAGCATCGGCCGCGGGCCGACCAGCGACATCTCGCCCCGCAACACGTTCCAGAGCTGGGGCAGCTCGTCCAGGCTCGTGCGGCGAAGCCACCGTCCGACCGGCGTGATCCTGGGGTCGTCGGCCAGCTTGAAGACCTGTTCATCGGCCCCGAAGGCGGCGCGCCCGCCCAGCTCGAACAGGCGTTGCACGTAGCGTCGGTGCGCATCGTCATCGCTGTTCGCGTACATGGTCCGGAGCTTGATGCAGGTGAACGGCTCCTCCATCGCGCCGATGCGCACCTGTCGGAACAGGGCCGGACCGCGACTGGTGATCCGGATCGCGACGATGGCGAACAGCAGCAACGGGGAGCAGACCAGCAGCGCGACGGACGCACCCACCACATCGATCGCCCGCTGGATGTGACGAGACGTGGAACGAGCCCGGGCCTCCGGCATCGAGTGAAACTGTTCGAGAGTCGACATGGTCCGCCTCACTGCCGTCGAGGGGACATGATGGTGGTCCCCGCCTTCATCTTCACGACATGCCCGTCCGGCACATCGCCCAGCAGGACGGACCCTGACGCGATGAGGGCGTCCTGACCGACGTGCACCTTCGGCTCGACGAAGATGCCCGTGCCGAACCGCGCCCGGTCACCGATGGTGACGAGGCCTGAGGTCATGCACCCCGGGCCGGTCGAGATGTCGGAGCCCAGGATGCTGTGGTGGTCGAACGAGTTGTAGGCGGACAGGAAGTTGTTGTGGCCGACGACCGCCCCGACGCCGAGGTGGCAGAAGGCACACAGCACGTTGCCCAGCCCCATCTCCACCCCGGTCGCGATGCGAGCGGTCGGGTCGATCGCGTTCGCCAGGGGCAGGTCGAGCTGGTCGCAGAAGGCACGCATGCTCGCCCGCACCTGCACCGAGGTGCTGATCGAGATCACGGCGGCATCCACCACGCCCCGATCGAGAAGTTCGGCGATCCGATCGCGTCCGCCCACCACGGGCACCCCGGCGACCTCATCACCCCAGCAAGTGGTCTCGTCGTCGACGATGGCCACCGCCGTCACGTCGTCGTGGTGGCCGAGGATGTCGATCACCTGCGTGGCACCCAGTCCCGCGCCGATCACCAGCAGGCGCCGACGGCCGTCGTCGACGACCAGCGGATCGGGGAGCTCTGCTGGCTGTGAGTGCTTCGAGTCGGCGAGGGCCGCTTCGACGTCCCGCGAGGTCAACAACCCGTCGCCGTTCAACGAAGCGAGCTCGATCCCGTGGGCGTTCGCGAGCTCGACTGCGGAACGGGTGGCGCGGACCGCCGAGTCGCCGTTCGTCGACGGCGGTTCCATCACCGGCGCGCGATCTCGCCGATGGTCCTCCAGGGCCGCCGCATCGTCGAAGACCCTGCCGATCACCGAATCGATGCTGACGTCGGCCCCTTCGGGCACTTCGTGCAGGAGGAACCCGCCACACTCCGCGACGATCTCGATGACCGACTTCGACGTCTCGGCCGTAGCGATCAGTTGCCCTCGGTCAACGTTCGCGCCGTCCTCGACGAACCAGGCGATCAACGCGGTCTCGCTGTTGGCGTCGGTGACGGGGACGATGATGTCCTGCATCACGCCGACCTCCTGATCGCACCCTCGATGTCGCTGACGCCCACGAGCATCCGGTCCTCGAGTTGGCGGGCCGACGGGATGATGTCACTGGCGCTCGCCAGGACCTCGACCGGCGCTCGGAGGGCGGAGAAGCACGAATGATGGATGCGAGCGGCAACCTCCGAGCCCCAACTCCAGCCGCGAGTGCCTTCCTCGACCGTGAGCAACGCTCCTGTGGTGGAAACGCTCTCCTCGATCGGCTGCCAGTCCAACGGCGAGATCTGGGTCGGAACGACGAGCTCGACGAAGATCTCCTCCTCGACGGCGAGCCGATCGACCAGTTGGGCGACCATGACCGCGGTGTGCCCGTATGCCGCGATCGTGAGGGAACAGTCACCGGCCGGGACCGCTGAGATCCGGACGGTGGGAAAGCCCGATTCGCCGATCGGTCGGCGCACGATCAGGGCCCCGAGATCCTCGGGGTGTTGCCGGGGATATAGCAGCTTGTGCTCGATGACCAGGGCAGCGTCGTCCTCGTCGAGCAGCGTCCTGAACATCTCGAGCGGATCCTGCAGCGTGGAGGCAGCCAACACCCGGAGGTGCGGGATGCCGAGGAAGTACTTCTCGAGGCTCTGGCTGTGCGTGGGGCCGTATCCTCTTCCGCCACCCATCGGCGTCCGCACGATGACCGGGCAGGTGGCCTGCCCTGCCGACATCGACGGGTATTTCGTGATGTGGTTGACGATCTGGTCGAAGGTCAGCGTCAGGAAATCGCCAAACATCACTTCGACCACTGGCCGGTACCCCGACAGCGCGAGCCCGGCAGCGGTGCCGGTGATGCCCGCCTCGCTGATCGGTGTCGTCCTGACCCGGTCGGGGAACTCCGTGCTGAGCCCCTTGGTGACCTTGAACGCACCCCCGTACGGGTCCGCGATGTCCTCGCCCATGATGACGACCCTGGGGTCCTCGCTGAGGCATTCCCTCAGCGCATCACCCAGTACGCGCGCGTGAATCACGACCCGTCCTCCCTGAACTCCGTGACGAGCTCCGCGATCGCGAGCTCGACCTCCTGCTCGATGCGGGATCGGGCCGGCCCCCCAACCCTGCCCTCATGGACGGACAACGGTTCCTGCTCCCAACGCGCGGCGACCTCCTCCTCCGGACGGTTGTCGTCGTTCTTGGAGTGGTGGCACAACCGGTAGGTCTCGATCACCAGCGCCCTCGGCCCGGCTCCTCGGGTGGCGGCGACCTCCTGGCCGGCGATGTCGGCGACGACCCGGACATCTGTGGTGGCGACCGAACGCACGGGGAAGCCGAACGCCTGGAAGCGGTCTTCGATGGACCCGGAGAGGTTGTCGCGTTGAGGAGTGCTCTGCGCCCAGCCGTTGTTCTCGCACACCACCAGGAGCGGGAGTTGCCAGAGCCCTGCCAGGTTCAGCGTCTCGTACACGATGCCCTCACCCAAGGCCCCGTCGCCGACGAACACCACGCTGATGGCGTCGCTGTGCGCGAGCTGGGCCGCCATCGCGATGCCCGCCGCGTTGGCGACCGTCCCCCCGAGGACGCCGTTGGAGGTGAAGCCCGGCGTGCTCAGGTGTTGGCTGCCACCGACGCCCGCGCACACTCCGTCAGCACGACCCATGATCTCGGCGAGCAGCCCTCGAGCATCGCCGGTCCGCGCGAGGTAGTGGCCGTGGCACCGATGATTGCTGAACACGTGGTCATCCGGGCGGAGATGCTCGATCACTCCGACGGCGTCCGCCTCCTGACCGATGCAGCAGTGGGTCGTACCACTGAGGAGCCCCTCGTCGAAGAGGTCGAGCAGCGTCTGCTCGAAGCGCCGGATCCCGAACATCTGGCGATAACGGCGCTCATCGACCGTCTCCGCGGGCGACCCGAGAAGCCGCAGTTCCGCCGTCCGAGCAAGCGCGTCGACACGAAGGTCGGCTCCTGCGAGCTCGAACAGCTCGGCGTCGGAGATCGTCACCAAGTACGTCATGACGCCATCACTTCCTCATGCGCCGCCAGGAACAACGCAGATTGACTCGCCCATCCGGCGGGTTCGAAGACGCGACGGGCATTTCGCACCAACTCCTCGCGGCGCTCTGGCTGTTCGTACAGCTCGACGATGGCGTCGGCCATCGACGCCGGGTCGTTGGGCGTCACATAGCGAATGCATTCGTCCGGGAAGTACGCGGCGGTGGACTTGAGCCGAGTTGCGATCACCGGCGTGTCGAAGAGGACGTACTCGTACATCTTGTTGGTGTGGACGAGGTTCGAGTAGGCGGAGGACTCCTGTGCGACCAGGCCGACGTCGGCGGCCAGCAGCTCGGCGCCGAGCTGGTCGCGCGGCACCCACCCGAGGAACTCGACGTGCTCCTCGAGCTCGAGACCGGCGGCGAGCTCCCGTAGCCTCGACAACTGCTCGCCCTCGCCGGTGAGCCGAAGTCGTAGGCCCGGTACCCGATGTCGTGCCAGCGCCACCGCTCGCAGGATCGTGTCGTGGCCGTACCGCTCCTCCATCGCACCGTGGCACAGCAGCGTGAACGTCTCGTCGTGGATCGACGCCGCGTCGGCTGTATCGGCTGACGGCGCCGGCGGGAACTGGTCCGCGCCGGGCGCGGTCAGCACGACGCGGATGCGCGCGGGGTCGGCACCGCGGCTCACGTAGGTCTGCTTCAGCTCCTCGGTCACCGTCAGCGCGAGGTCCGCGTAGCGCAGCGCCGCCTGTTCGGCCATCCGGAGCACTCGGGTGCGCCAGCCCGCGCCGTACTTCACCTCGGCGAGCTCGGGACTGGGCTCCTTCATGTACGCGATCACCTTGGCTCCCATCAGCTTCGCCGGGATGCTGCAGAACACCAGGAGGTCAGGCATCGTGTTCACCTGCACCACGTCGAACCGGTACCGCAGATGCAGGAACGTCAACAGCGCGGTGGCCGCACAGAGGAACGCCAGGTAGTCCGCCAGGTACCGCATTGTGGACCCGCGCCGGCGCGACAGGGGCAACGCATGGACGTGCACCCCGTCGACGTCCGCGGAGCGGGGCGTGTCGTCGTCGCGCATGCAGATCACGTGCACGTCGCGACCCGCGTCCCTCAGCGCTTCCGCCTCCCCGCGAGTCCTCAACTCTCCGTACCCGCGGTGTCGGACGATGCAGATGCTGCTCATGTCTCCTTCTCCCTGCTGAGGCCTACCGTCGATCCACGCCGCGGCTGCGGCGGAGCGGTGGGCTCGTGTACTCGAACCAGCGCGAGCGCGAGCACCGCGAAGCTCAGGTCCGCGGTCCCTCGCATGGTCAGATGCGGATCGAACGTGATGAGGATGCCCAGCACGGCCATCGCGGCCAGCGCCGCGGTCGCCGCCACTCCGGTGAATCCGACGCTCGGGGCGATCCGCTTCAGCGTGCGGACCGCCACGTACAGGAAACCGAAGAACGCAAGGAGCAGAGGAAGGCCGCCGTTCCACAGCAGCCAGGTGTGACCGCTCTCGATGAACACCCACTCACGCCATGGCTCCGGCGCGGGGATCCGCGCGGATGGGCGCACTCCCAATGTCCAGTTGAAGTCAGAGGTGAGCGTGGGCCAGAAGAAGTCACGGAGGTTCTCCAGCCGAGCGGTCCAGCTCTGCGGGACACCGCTGCCGCCGGTGAAGCCCTCGAGTCGCTGCCCGACGACCGGCCACAACAGCGCGCCGACGACGACGGCCACCGGGATTCCGATCAACACCGCGCGGCGCAGGCGGCCCGCGACCCAGGCGGCGACTGCCGCGGCGATCACGAGCGCCATGACCCCCGAGAACTGACCACTTCCCACCGCGCCGATGACGAACACCGCACCGAGCACCGACAGCGGAAGACGCCTCGTCGGATATCGGGTCCCCAGCGCGATCACCGCGGCCAGGAGAATCGCCATCACATCGCCGACGGCGATCGCCGACGACAACGTCGATGACCCTCGCCCCACCGCCAGGCCTTCGACGGCGGACGGTACGTACCAACGCGACAACAGCGCAGGCACACCGAACAGACCCATCGACTGCGTGACCGCCACGACCGCGACCACGACGCCGGAGCCGAGCGCGGCTGCCAGCGCGGCGCCGACCTCCCGCTCGGTCCTGATGGCCGCACGCACGACCAGGAACAACACGAGGTACTTCCACACGGCCGAGGCGTAGAGCACGTCGTCCAGCTCGATCGAGTGCCCTCGGCCGGCCATCCACAGCAGCGGAGTGACCGAGCTGGTCACGGCCATCGCGAGGATGCCGACATGGATCGGGGTGACCTCCGGTCTCCATCGACGTCCAAGCGCGAACAGCCACACCCCTCGGAGCACGAGGCTCGCGGAGACGAGAGCGAGGAGCGCCTCGTTGGGTCGGAGGAGAGGGACGACGACCCCGCGATCGATGCCGACGACCAGCGGTGTGACACCGAGCAGGAGCACACCGCCGATCGCAGGACGCACGGCGATCGCGATCATGAGCGCCGCTCCGACGAGTGCCGCCAGCATCGCGGCGCCCAGGAGTCCAACCGCAACACCGACGACGGACGCGACGACGACGGCGCCCGCGACGACCCCGGCGTCGAGGTCGCCCCCCGGGAGATCCCGCCGTATCGACACGGGCGCGGTCATGGCTGCACCTGTGCGGAGGAAAGACCAGAGAGGGGTGCGAGCTCTGGAGCCCTCAGCACCCACTGGACCGCGCC
>DATEEV010000017.1:0-4739 GCA_035281005.1 Microthrixaceae bacterium
GACATCGACGTCGAGGCTGCGACCGCCCAACGCGGCGACGACCTCCTTCGCGGCGACCTCGAAGCGGTCGATGCCCGCCTCGTCACCGCCGGTGTCCTCCACCCCGATGCTCGCCACTCCGACCCGCCACCCGCCCGGCACCGGGAGCATCTCGCCGGACCTGCTCCACGGGTCGTCGACGTCGACGCCCAGCGTCGCGACGGCCGCGGCCTGCGCGGCGAGCCCGACGTCGCGGGCGAAGATCGACACGCAGTCGAGTGACCGGCATGCCGGCACGACCCCGGCGGTCGACACCCGACCCCGCGTCGGCTTGAGGCCCACGATGCCGTTCGCGGCGGCGGGCACCCGGCCCGAGCCCGCGGTGTCGGTTCCGAGTGCCAGGTCGACCATCCCCGACGCCACCGCGACCGCCGACCCGGAGCTCGAGCCACCCGACACGAGGCCCGGCCAGTGAGCGTTGGGGCAGATGCCGAAGGGTGAGCGGGTCCCCACGAGCCCGGTCGCGAACTGGTCGAGGTTCGTGCTCCCCACGACCACCGCACCGGCGGACTCGAGCGCCCGCACCGCCGCCGCACTGCGGGTCGCGACCTCGCCGTAGGTCGGGCAACCAGCGGTCGTGCGCAGACCGCCGATGTCGATGTTGGCCTTGACGGCGACCGTACGCCCCGCGAGCGGCAGCACGGCACCCGACGACAGCTGCTGGTCGACCATCTCCGCCGCTCGCCGGGCAGCATCGCGCTCCACGAGCTCGATCCAGACCCCACTGCGACCGTCAGCCTCGATCCGCGCGCAGGTGGCGTCGAGGGCCGCCACGGCACCGGTCTTCATGCCGCCGCCACGTCGTCGAACTCACCTGCCGCGGCCCACCGTTCGCGCTCCTCCGCGAACGCGGCACGCTGGGTCGACCCGAACCTGTCGATCTCCACAGCATGGTCGACCAGGAAGCGTCGATGATCCGTCAGCCGGAACGCGGTGTGCTCGACCTCGATCGGCAGCGCGCCCGCGAGCTGCGCGTCGCGCATCTCGAGCAGCTCGTCGGCCCCGACGGGGAACCAGCGGAGCTGGTCGAAGGTGCGCAACAACCACGGCTCGGTGAAATGCGGCCCGGCGCAGTGCTGGTTCCACACCTGCACGGTCCGGCCGACGAACTGATAGCCGCCGGGCCCCTCCATCCCGTAGATGCACAGGTAGGCGCCACCGATGCCGACAGAGTTCTCCGCGGTCCAGGTGCGCGCCGGGTTGTACTTCGTCGTGACCAGGCGGTGCCGTGGATCGAGCGGGGTCGCTACCGGGGCGCCGAGGTAGACGTCGCCGAGGCCGAGCACCAGGTACGACGCGTCGAACACGATCCGGTGCACGTCGTCGACCGAGTCGAGGCCGTTGATGCGGCGGATGAACTCGATGTTCCACGGACACCATGGCGCGTCGTCGCGTACGCCGTGCATGTACCGCTCGATCGCCTCACGGGTCGCCGGGTCGTCCCACGACAGCGGGAGATGCACGATCCGCGACTCGAACGGCTCATCCGCGACGTCGTCGAGCTCGTCCTGCGCGGCGCGCACCGCGTCGAGGGCTCGGGCCACGGTCAGTCGCTCGCCGTCGACCTGGACGAGCAGCGATCGGACACCGGCGGTGGCGTCGACCAGGCCGTCGCCGAGCTGCGATCCGACCCAACGATCGAGGGCGTGGACCCGCAGGCGTAGCTCGAGGTCGAGCGCCATGTCGCCGTACTCCACGAGCAGGAACCGATCACCCGCCTGCCGGTAGGTCACCTCGGGGCGATCGTCGGTCGCGTCGAGCCGGCCGAGCACCGCGTCGTTCGTGGTTCCCGAACGGACCAGGGTGCCGTTCCACGCCGGCCGGGCCAGCGGCTCGATGCGTGCCACGGCTCGGGTCAACCAGTCGTCGCGTCGCCGATCCGCCGACGCCGCGCTCGCTGCCGACCAGGCGACGAGGCGGACGCGGTCACCGGGGCCGAGTTGGCCGAGCTTCCAGCGCTCGGATGCCGCGACGACCGCGGGACAGACGAAGCCGCCGAGGCTCGGGCCATCCGGGCCGAGGATGACCGGCATGTCGCCGGTCAGGTCGACCGCGCCGATGGCGTAGCCGGTGTCGTGGATGTTCGACGGATGCAGGCCGGCCTCGCCGCCGTCGCTGCGAGCCCATCGGGGGCGCGGGCCAATGAGGCGCACACCGGTGCGGGCGGAGTTGAAATGGACGGTCCATGTCGCCGCGAGGAGGGCGTCGAGGCCTTCGGGGGTGAGGAACTCGGGAGCGGTGTGGGGGCCGACGAGCACCCCGAGCTCCCAATCCTCGGTGAGCTCGGGAGCCAGGCCCGGGGGCAGCGCGCCCGGTTCGGACACCACCCGGTCCTCGCAGGCATCACCGATCGCCAGCCGGTCACCGGTCTCCAGCGCCCGGCCGTCGAGCCCGCCGAAGCGGCCGAGGGTGAACGTCGAGCGGCTCCCGAGGAACGTCGGTACCTCGATCCCGCCCCGCATCGCGAGCGCGGCGCGCAGACCGGCGCCCGCCACCACGCCGATCGAGATCGTCGAGCCCGCGGCGAGGGTCAGCGGCGTGCCGGTTGCCGCAGGTCGACCGTCGACCTCGATGGGCATCGCGGCGCCCACGAGCGCCACCACGACCTCGCCGGTCGCGCGCAACGTGGGTCCGGACCCGGTGAGCTCGAGCGCGGCCGCGCCCTCGGCGTTGCCGACGACGCGGTTCGCGAGGCGATGACTGAGGTCGTCCATCGGTCCGTTCGGCGGCACGCCGACGTGCCAGTAGCCGACGCGGCCGGGAAGGTCCTGCACCGTGGTCATCGGCCCCGGCGACAGCACTTCCAGCGAGGTCACGGGCTGCTCGACCGTCGGGTCGCTCACGGGTCGATGACGTCGAGACGGATCGGCGTCGGATCGAACCCGTTGCACGGGTTGTTGATCTGGGGGCAGTTCGAGATGACGACGAGCACGTCCATCTCCGCTCGCAGGTCGACGGTCAGTCCGGGTGCGGAGATGCCGTCGACGATGCCGAGCGTGCCGTCGGCACCGACCGGCACGTTCATGAACCAGTTGATGTTCGACACGAGGTCGCGCTTGTCGAGCCCCCAGCGCGACCCGACGTCGAGGAAATTGTCGACGCAGGCGTGCTGGTGGAACGTGTGGTGCCCGTAGCGCAACGTGTTGGACTCACGGCTGCATGCCCCGCCGACGGTGTCGTGGTACTCGCACGTGGTCGCCGTGACCGTCATCATCGGGCGCGACTCGTTGGACCGCAGCACCGAGCCCTCGACGAGGAAGATGTTCTGCTGGGCGGTGACGGTGTCGGGAGCGGAGTAGCGCTCGGTGATGTCGTCGGCCGAGTAGAGCAGGCAGTCGACGGCCTGGTTGCCACCGAGGTCGACGATGCGCAACGTCTGCCCGGTCCGCACCACCCCGGCCCAGGGCGCTCGTTCCGGCACCACTGTCGACGCGCTCATCGGGCGCCCGATTCGAGGAGGTGCTCGGTGTTCTCGAAGGCACGCTGGCGCTCGGGGCTGGTGTCGCGGAAGGGATCGGCGGCCGGGCGCAGGGTCCGCCAGGCCGTGCACCGCACCGGCGTCCCCGCGTGGGCGGATCGGGGATCGAGCGGATGGGGGCTGTTGGCGATCACCACCAGCACGTCGAGCTCGGCGCGGAGCTCGACGAACGAACCCGAAGCGGGAGCGCCGTCGAAGTCGAGGCCGCCGTCATCGGAAACTCGAACGCCTTTGAACAGCCCGATGCTCGGGGGCAGGTCGCGGCGGGTGAGGCCGTGCTTCGCCGCGGCCAGTGCCAGCAGCTCGCGCGCCCCGGGGGACGTACCAGAGGCCGAGCCGTCGCCGTACCGTGCCTCGTTGATCGCGAGCGTGGATGCACCGCAGAAGCAGTCGTGCCGCGCGCTGGTGTCGTCGACGATCGTCATCAGCACGCGGCCCATGTCCGAAAGCAGGAGCGCCCCCGTGTCGAGGTATGCCTGCCACTGCACCTTCACGGTGTCGGCCACGTTCAGGCGTTCGGCGGGGTGCTCGGCCCGGAACACGAGCAACGACACCGCGGCGTCACCCTCGACGTCGGAGATCCGCACGACGGTGTCGCGAGGGAGCCGGCGGGCCGCGTAGCCGCCGACGGGGACCGTCTCGTCCCACACGACGTCCGACGCGTCGACGCCGCCCGGCAGATCGCCGACGTTACGGGAGGGGATCGTCACCACCGGTCTCGCCGCCGCGGCCTGCGCGCGGGCATGGGCACGCGCCGCCTCGAGCGTGTCGGTCGGTCCGGCACCCAGGTCGTCGTCGTCGTTCACGGTCCTGCTCGCTCGTTCCCCGCAGCACCTCGCACGGTGCCGCGACTTTCGATGGATCATGGAAACTGCGATGAGTCTGGGACGCGTCGTCCTACGATGCAACCGATCGACGCACATGTTCACGAGCCTGAAACGAAACGCGACCTGAAGGGCGCACCAGTGCCGCCGAGTCCCCACACCACTCCCCCGCGACGAACCGGTCGCCCGCGCGCCCATGGTCAGCCGGTCGTGGGCGACCCGACCGACGAGATCCTCGCCACCGCGGGCCGGCTTTTCGCGGAGCTGGGTGTGGCCGGCACCACGATGAGCCGGCTCGCCTCCGAGGTCGGCCTGAAGCAGTCGTCGCTCTACTACTACTTCCGCAACCGCGACGAGGTCGTGGCCGCGTTGGTGTCGCGAGCCAACGTCGTGCCCCT
>DATEEV010000018.1:0-6787 GCA_035281005.1 Microthrixaceae bacterium
GGTCGGTCGAAGCCGACCCGTCAGCCGAACTCGAGGAGGACGGCGTCGGAGAACCGGGGCCACACCTCGAGGGCCCACGGGCCGAAGTCGCGGCCACCGACGGCGACGAGGGCCAGGCCGGCGTCGGGGTCGAGCCAGAGGAAGGTTCCTGACCCGCCGAAGTGCCCGAAAGTGGCGGGACTGTTGCGGTGGCCGGTCCAATGCGGTGACTTCCGACCCCGGATCTCGAACCCGAGCCCCCATGGGTTGGGCCACAGCACCCCGATGCCCGGTAGTACCCCGCCCAGCTCGGGCAGGCGCGGGGTCGTGGCCAGATCGAGGGTCTCCCGGGCCACGAGCGTCGGGCCGAACAACTCGGTGACGAAGCGTTCGAGATCGGTCACCGGTGCCCACAGGTCCTTGGCCGGAGATCCGTCCGCGATCGTCCCGACCATCCCGAGCGGGCTGGTGACCGCCTCGGCCAGGTAGTCCTGCCAGGTGATCCCGGCGCGCGCCTCGAGGTGCGCGCACAGCACCTCCCACCCGGTGTTCGAGTAGATGCGTCGGGTCCGAGGCGGCGCGAGGACCCGGGGGGAGTCGAAGTCGAGACCGGCTGCGTGGCAGTACAGATCGCCGACCGTCGCGCCGGGAGGCCCGGCCTCGTCGTCGAGATCGACCGCGCCCTCCTCCAGCGCGACCAGCAGGGCGTAGCCGGTGACCAGCTTCGACACCGATGCGATGCGCACGGCCCGGTGCTCGTCCCCCCAACGCTGCGCAACGCCGGCGGGAGTGATCACGGCGGCGGCGACGAACCCGGGCCAGTCGACGAGCACCTCACCCGGCCGCTCCGCGGCGCGGGAGCTCACGGCAGCTGGTCCCACAGGATCGGCGCGTCCGGATCCGGGCCGGCCAAGAGCGACTGGGGGCTCCGTCGGTCGATGTGACCGACGAGCCCGTGGTACACGCCGTAGCCCACCAGTTCCTGCAGCCGCGGCGCGAACGTCGCGACCAACGACGGGCGCAGGCCCAACTGCTGGTTCTCCTGCTGGCGGATCCATCCTGCGCAGTAGTTCATCGCGATCCCGACACGACGCTCGTCGGTCTCGTTGGCCCCTCCGCCGTGCCACAGGCTGCCGTGCCAGACCAACACCGATCCTCGTGCCATCTCGGCCGCCACCGAGTCGTAGTGCTGCCCGTAGTCGGGGCTTCGGTCGAGGCGGTGCGACCCGGGAACGAGTCGCGTGGCGCCGTTCGCCTCGGTGAAGTCGGTGAGCGCCCACATCGTGTTGCACACGGTCGGGATGTGGGGCTTCGGCAACGGCAGGAGCTGGTCGTCGGCATGGATCGGCTGGGCCTGCTCACCGGGTCCGATGGCGATCGACGACAGACTCGACACGAGGCAGCCGGCATCCAGCACTCCCTCGACGATCGGCAGCACGGCCGGATCGACGGGGATCGCTTCGAAGAGGGGGCCGAAGGCGAGCAGGTTGTACACCCGCAGCGTGCGCCGTCCCTCGAAGTCGTTGTCCGACGCAACAGTGCCGAGCCGGTCGTGCAGATCGTCGAGTGCTTCGAGCAGCGCGAGCGCCCGCTCGGCGTCGAACGCATCGTGCACGATCGTGTAGCCCTGCTCGTCGATCGCGGCGAGGTGCGCGGCGACGTCGGGTCCCCGGCGGGTGGTGTCAGCCCCCATCGGGACGAGGTTACGCGCGCATTCCTGAGGATCGGCTCGGGCGCCGTCTTCGTTGCCGGGCGCGCCGCGGGTTACCCTGTCGTCCGACACGAGGACTCCCATGACGACGACGTTCAGCGCGCTGGGGGTGACCGATCGCTTGACAGCATGCCTGGCGGATCAAGGCATCTCGGCACCCTTCGCGATCCAAACCCTGACCATCGGCGATGCGCTCGCCGGCCGAGATGTGTGTGGCAAGGCCAAGACCGGCTCGGGCAAGACGCTCGCCTTCGGTCTGCCAGTGCTGCAGCTGCTCGACAAGGCCAAGCCCGGCCGACCCACCGGCATCTGCCTGGTCCCGACCCGCGAGCTCGCGGTGCAGGTCTGCGACGAGCTGGCACCGCTCGGTGCCGCCGTCGACCGCACCGTCGTCGCCATCTACGGCGGCGCGCCGCTCGAGAAGCAGGTGAAGCAGCTCGAGCGAGGGGTCGACCTCGCGGTCTGCACCCCCGGGAGAGCGATCGACCTGATCGAACGCCGGGCGCTCAGCGTCGAGGCCATCACCCACATCGTGATCGACGAGGCCGACCGCATGGCCGACATGGGCTTCCTGCCCCAGGTCGAGTGGATCCTCCGAAATGTGCACGACGGCCATCAGACGCTGCTGTTCTCGGCCACGCTCGACGGAGTCGTCGACACCCTCATCCAGCGGTACCAGAGTGACCCGGTCCGCCACGAGGTCGCCTCCAAGACCGTCACCGTCGAGGAGATGCACCATCGCTTCCTCCAGGTCCACGAGATGGACAAGGTGAAGGCGGCGGCAGCCATCATCGGGCACAACAACCGCGTGATGGTCTTCACCGCGACCAAGCACGGCGCCGACCGCCTCGCGCGGCGGCTGCAGGAGGAAGGCGTGAACGCCGCGGCGATCCACGGCGACCTCCGTCAGCGGAATCGCGAGCAGGCGCTGGCCCAGTTCGGGGAGGGCAAGCTCGCCGCGCTGGTCGCGACCGATGTCGCCGCGCGTGGGCTTCACATCGACGAGGTCGACGTGGTCATCCACTACGACCCGCCGATCGACCACAAGACCTACCTGCACCGCAGTGGGCGTACCGCTCGTGCCGGCGAGTCCGGCGTCGTGGTGACCTTCTCGATCTGGAACCAGGAGCTCGAGGTGAAGCGCCTGATGAAGCGCATCGGTGTCGAGCAGCCGATCGTCGAGGTGTTCTCGAACGATCCCCGCCTCGAGGACCTCGTCGCCTGGGACCCAGCGGCCGAAACGGTCGCCTGACCTTCTCGTCCCTTCGGCGTCTTCCGGGCGGCGGTGTCAGAGCCGGCCGGTCGCAAGCGCGACCGAGAGGGCGGTGACGCTGAGGCCATCGACGATCTCGCCGGCTGCAATTCGCTCGGCGAGCTCCGCGGTGGGGACCCACTCGACCCGCTCCACCTCGGTCGATCCGGCCCATTCGTCGAGCTCGGTCGCGCCATCGGCGAGAAAGAGGTGGAAGCGCTGTGAGCTCAGCCCGTTGATGGGGTGATAGGTCAGGAGCGCGGTGAGGGGACCGGGGGTCCAGCCGCTCTCCTCCTCGACCTCGCGCCGCGCCGCCTCCTCCGACGACTCGCCGGGGTCGATCATGCCCGCGGGCACCTCCCACCCCCACACGTCGCGGATGAACCGGTGGCGCCACAGCAGCAACACGCCGCGGTCGGCGTCGTGGACGACCACACCGGAGGCGTCGGGAGCGTCGATGACGTGGTGCTCGTAGATCGGCTCGCCGGGCACCTCGACCTCCACGAGTCGCAGGGTCACCCATTCGCTCTCGTAGAGCGTTCGCTCGCCGTGTGTGGTCCAACGCATCAGGGGTCACGTTAGGTCGGGGCTGCTGACGGCAGAATGCTGCCGTGCTGACTCCCGGCGCGAGGAGCGCTGCCGACATCGGCCGCGCCTACGAGGCGACGCTGCCCGAGCAGCGCCGGCGACGCGGCGCCCACTACACCCCGGTCGAGGTCGCGAGGGCGCTGGTCGCCCGGGCGCTCGACGTGTGGCGGGGTGAGGGGCTCCCGACGGTGATCGATCCGTCGTGCGGCGCCGGCGCGTTCCTCGTGGGGGCCTGTGACGAGCTCGTGGCGCGCGGCCATGCACCGGCCGCCGCGCTCGGGTCCGTGGCGGGGATCGACTCCGACGTCGGCGCGGTCGACGCGGCCCGGGCCGCGCTCGCCGCGTGGGCTGGGGCCCACGAGGTCGATCCAGCTCATCTCGACGACATCAGCGCGGTGGTACGACCGGGTGACGGGCTCGCGACGAGCCGGACGGGCGGCTGGGATCTCGTCGTGGGCAATCCGCCGTTCGGCGGTCAGCTCAGCAACGAGACCACACGAACCGCGGCGGAACGACGCCGCGCACGCGAGCGATGGGGCCCGGCGGTCACCGGCTACCTCGACACGTCCGCGCTGTTCGCATTGGCGGCGGCTGGAATGATCGCGCCCGGAGGGGTCCTCGCGATGGTGCAGCCGAGATCGGTGCTGTCGGCGCGCCACGCCGTCGCGTTCCGGTCGGCGATCACCGACGGCCTGGCCCTCCGGGAGATCTGGCTGCCCGCCACTCAGGTCTTCGAGGCCCAGGTCGACGTCTGTGCGATCGTGCTGACCCGCGGGCGGTCCCGGTCCCGCGTGGGCATCACCGACGAGCCGATCCCCTCGGCGCCAGTGGCGACGGTCGCCCAGAGCGAGCTCACGGCCGACTCGTGGGGACCAGCCCTCGCCGCGCTCCGGGGTGTCCCCGCGGTCGCCGACCTCGATGCGAGCGGGGGCACGGTCGGTGAGCTGGCGCGGTGCACCGCCGGCTTCCGCGACGAGTACTACGCGCTCCTGGCGCATTGCTGCGACGAGCGGCCTGCGGGCGCGGCTCGCCGGCTGGTGACCAGCGGTGCGATCGACCCGCTCCGCTGCTGGTGGGGTGAACGACCGATCCGATTCGGCCGCCGATCGTGGCGGAGTCCCTGGCTCGACCTCGACGCACTCGAGCAGGATTCCCCGGCGATCGCGCGATGGGTCGGGTCGCTGTCCGTGCCGAAACTGATCGTCGCGACCCAGACGCGCTCGATCGAGATCGTCGTCGACACCGTCGGCGACCTCGTTCCGATCACGCCGGCGCTCGCGGTGGTGCCGCACGACGCGACCAGGCTCAGCCACCTCGCCGCGGTGCTCCACGGCCCGGTCGCAGCGGTCGTCGCCCACCGTCGGCTGGCGGGCACCGGCATGAGCCCGCTCGCGCTCCGACTGACCGCAGGTGTCGTGGCGGACCTGCCCCTGCCGGTCGACGAAACGGCCTGGACGGAGGCTGCGAGCGTGCTGGGAGCGGACGGTCTGCTGCATTTCGGGACGCTGATGGCCGCCGCCCACGGAGTCGATCCCGGAGTCGTCGACGAACTGGTGGCCTGGTGGGCTCGAGATTCGACCCGTCGTGTCGCTGGAGATCAGATTGACGCCGATCGCGGCGCCGTGGTGACATGAACACCTCATCCAGAGCGACCCACCCCGGTGGGTCCGGCAACCTGGGACGGACACCCAAGGTGCCTCCCGGCTCTCGTGGTCGGGGATGCGGCCTGCGGCTCACCCCGCGAGCAACCAAGTGTCCGGGCGCGAGCGCCCCGTGTCGACGGGGTCATCGACGGTCCAGGGGTGTCGGCCCCACCGAAGCACCCGCATCGTGACCGCACCCACCCCACGCCGACCCCTCGACGCGCCACCCGCCAGCGGCGCGTACCGTCCCGGCGACCCGCCGGGTCGCCGCCAGTTCGCCGACGTCGTGGTGGATCGCCCATTCCACCTCGAGGGTGGGGGAGTGCTCCACGACATCACCGTGGCCTACGAGACCTGGGGGACGCTCCAGCCCGACGCGTCGAACGCGGTGTTGGTCTGCCATGCGCTCACCGGCGATTCCCATGCCGCGGGCCGGGCCGGGCCCGGGCACCCGGCGCCCGGCTGGTGGGACGACATGGTGGGCCCGGGACGAGGCCTCGACACCGACCACTGGTTCGTCGTGTGCGCCAACGTGTTGGGCGGGTGCCAAGGCACGACGGGCCCGGCGTCGATCGACCCGGCCACGGCGCGACCGTACGGTTCGACCTTTCCGGTGGTCACCATCCGCGACATGGTCAGGGTGCAGGCACTGCTCGCGGACCGTCTGGGCATCGGTCGGTGGCGAGCGGTGGTCGGCGGGTCGATGGGAGGCATGCAGGCCCTCGAGTGGGCGACGATGTTCCCCGAGCGCGTGGGCGCCCTCGTCTCCATCGCCACCACGGCGCACGCGAGCGCGCAGCAGATCGCCTGGTCGATGGTGGGCCGCCGGGCCATCCAGCTCGACGCCGCGTTCCACGGCGGCGACTACTACGACTGCGACGCCGGTGAGGGACCACATCGCGGCCTCGCCTTGGCCCGTCAGATCGCGCAGATCCACTACCGCAGCGAGGAGGTGTTCGCCGAGCGATTCGGCCGGAACCTGCTCGACCCGCTCGACGGCGGCTTCGACCTCGAGCAGCGCTTCGACGTCGAGGGCTACCTCGACTACCACGGCTCGAAGCTCGTACGACGCTTCGACGCGAACTCCTATCTCCGGCTGAACAAGGCGATGGACCTGCACGACCTCGGTCGTGGCCGTGGCGGTGTCCGCACCGCGCTCGCGCGCGTGACCGCTCCGACGATGATCATGTCGATACGTTCCGACGCGCTCTATCCGCCGTACCAGCAGCACGCGCTGCGCGACACGCTCCGGGCACTCGGCCTGCGGGTCGGCTTCTACGACATCGACTCGCCTGACGGGCACGACGGGTTCCTGCTCGAGGCCGGACAGATCGCGCCGCTGGTCGCGGCGTTCCTCGACGGCGCCGACACCGAGCAGCCGGCGCCGTCGATCGCCGATCGGAGCGTTCTGTGACCCATTTCCCCTCATTTCTCCGGAACGGATCGAGCTGATATGAGCGACACCACCGACGACACCACGGGCGACGACGCACCCGCCCTTCAGCCGCAGACCACGGCCATCCGCGCCGGTCGCGGCGCGAGTGCGACGTCGCTCGCACCGGTGCTGTGGCCGACCACGACGTTCGTGGCGCCCACGGTCGAGGACGCCCACCG
>DATEEV010000019.1:0-9482 GCA_035281005.1 Microthrixaceae bacterium
CTGGGCGCTCGCGTCGGGACGGGGAGATTTGAACTCCCGACCCCCGGCTCCCAAAGCCGGTGCGCTACCAGACTGCGCCACGTCCCGTGACCGACCTGGGTCGGCGCGTCCACGGTATCGCGGCGCGGCGTGACCTCCGGAAGTCGATTCCCGGTGATCCGGGCGCCACATTGGATCCCGGGCGACGACGAACCGTCGAGGTGTGCCATACCGTTTGACCCGAAGCTGATCGCCCTCGCGGAAGCCGGGCCCGAGACGCCCGACGACTGGGTGATGGACTCGCCCCTCACCTGGACCGGTGAGTTTCGCGGTGATCCGGTCGTGCTGAGCACGCCGGCGCCTCATGTGGACAGCGGTCACGTGGGCCACGCTCGGCACCGCGCTCGTGCCCGGCCGCGCCACGAACGCGTCGCGCCGCGTGGTCGCGGGGATCGTGATGATCGCGACGCTCGTCGCCGGCTGGCTCGCGCTGCGCGCCGGTTGGTGGGGCGATGTCGTGTGGGCATCTGGGCATGGTGACGCGGCATCGGCTGCGCGTGTGGCTGATCGTCGCCGTTGTGTCCCTCGCCGGCCTCGCCGCCGGCTACGTGGCCCTCGGCCGTTGGGACCGTTGGTGCGACCTCCTCATCGTCTGGGCCATGACGGTGGCCTCGGTGCCCCTCGTCGCCGGCGGGATCGCGATCGCCGCGCTGCTGGTGCTCCACCTCCTCTTCGAGGGACGCCTTCAACGGGTTCCGTTCGCTGCGCGCCCGCGTGGCGCACCTGGTGGCGGTACGCGATCCGGCCGGCCCGCCCAGCGCCCGGGAGGAACGCCTCCGCGAAGTGAAGGCCTCCTGACGATGACGCCACCGGATGGGGGACGCCGCCGACGCGCCGGTAGACTCCGCCACCTGTGAAATCCACCGTCGAGCCCCTAGAGGGCAACAAGGTCAAGCTCTCCATCACCGTGGAGGCGTCCGAGCTGGAGCCCGCCGTCGACGCGGCCTGGAAGCAGATCGCGAAGGAAGTCAAGATCCCCGGATTCCGCGCCGGCAAGGTGCCCCGCAAGGTGCTCGAGGCCCGGGTCGACCCGACCTACGCCCGCTCCGAGGCCCTGCAGTCGGCGGTTCCCGAGTTCTACACGCAGGCCGTGCGCGAGCACGACGTCGACGTGATCGCCCAACCCGAGATCGACATCACCGACGGCGAGGAGAGCGGCGACATCGCGTTCGACGCCGTCGTCGAGATCCGACCCGAGATCGAGATCACCGGCTACCAGGGGCTCAGCGTCGAGATCCCGAGCCCGCACCCCTCCGACGACGACGTCGCCGACCAGATCGACCGGATCCGAAGCCAGTACGGCGAGCTCTCCGCGGTCGACCGCCCGGCCATCGACGGCGACCACGTCTCCATCGACATCGCCGGCACCAGCGACGGCGAGCCCGTCGACGGGCTCACCGCGGACGACTACCTCTACGAGGTCGGATCCGGCACCGTCGTAGCCGAGCTCGACGTCGAGCTCCGCGGCAAGAAGCCGGGCGACATCGTCACCTTCGAGGCCCAGCACCCCGACCCCGACGAGGGCCAGGTGCAGTTCCGGGTACTCGTCAAGGACGTGAAGGAACGCTTGCTGCCCGAGCTCAGCGACGAGTGGGTCGCCGAGGCCACCGAGTTCGAGACCGTCGATGCGCTTCGTGACGACGTCATCAGCCGACTCACCAACGTTCGCAAGACCCAGGCCAACATGGCCCTGCAGTCCAAGCTCGGCGACGCGCTCGCCGAGCTGGTCACTGACGAGGTGCCCGACTCGCTCGTCGGCTCCAAGATGCGGGCGCGGCTCGAGGACATGGTCCACCGCCTCTCCCACCAGGGCATCACCCTCGAGCAGTACCTCTCCATCACCGGCACCGAGCCGCAGGCCTTCAGCGACGACCTGCGCGAGACGGCGGTGCAAGCGACCAAGGTCGACCTGGCGCTGCGCGCCATCGCCGTGGCCGAGGGCTTGACCGCGACCGACGCCGAGCTCGACGAACAGATCGAGCAGCTGGCCGCCACCGCCGACATCGACGTCGACGTCGCCCGCGAGCAGCTCGACACCGCCGGGCGGCTGTCGGACCTCCGCGCCGATCTCACCAACCGCAACGCCCTCAAGTGGCTGAACGACCTCGTGATCATCACCGACGAGGCGGGCAACCCGATCCGGCGCGAGGAGCTCGAGGTCCCCGACGACCCGGCCGAGCACGACCATGATCACGACCACGATCACGAGGGCCACGACCATGACCACGACCATGACCACGAACACTGAAGTCTGAGCACGAGAGCGAGCGCCCCGTGAACCCCCGCAACTACCTCGTCCCCAACGTCATCGAGCAGACCAGCCGAGGCGAGCGCTACAGCGACCTGTACTCCCGCCTGCTGCGCGAGAACATCATCTTCCTCGGCACGCCGATCGACGACACCGTCGCCAACCTGATCTGTGCCCAGCTGCTCTTCCTCGAGTCGGAGAACCCCGACAAGGACATCAGCATCTACATCAACAGTCCGGGCGGTGACATCAACGCCCTGCTCGCGATCTACGACACGATGCAGTACATCCGGCCCGAGATCACCACGCTGTGCTTCGGTCAGGCCGCCTCGGCCGCGGCGGTGCTGCTGGCGGCGGGCACGAAGGGCAAGCGCCTCGCCCTGCCCAACGCTCGCATCCTCATCCACCAGCCCTACGCGCAGTCCTACGGGCAGGCATCCGACGTCGAGCTCGCCGCCGCCGAGATCATGCGCCTCAAGGAGGCCCTCGAGACGATCCTGGCTCGTCACACCGGCCAGGACGTGACCAAGATCGAGACCGACACCGACCGGGACTTCGTGATGACGGCCGCCGAGGCCAAGGACTACGGGATCATCGACGAGGTCATCCTCGCCCGCGACATGGTCGACAACTCGGCCGCGATCACCGCGATCTCCTGATTCACTGTCCCGTTAGGGTTTCACTCACTCCTGATACGCACCGCTCCCGGGCCTTCCTGGGGCAGAATGAATGACCTCCTCCCGGAGGCCTCCGCGAGCAGCACAGACCAGATCGGGGTTCCGACGTGGCGAAATTCGGAGACGGCGGTGAGCTCCTCAAGTGCTCGTTCTGCGGCAAGTCCCAGAAGCAGGTCAAGAAGCTCATCGCGGGCCCGGGCGTCTACATCTGTGACGAGTGCATCGACCTCTGCAACGAGATCATCGAGGAGGAGCTCGCCGAGACCTCCGAGCTGACCTTCGAGGAGCTGCCCAAGCCACGTGAGATCTTCTCCTTCCTCGACGACTACATCGTCGGCCAGGAACGCGCCAAGAAGATCCTGTCCGTCGCCGTCTACAACCACTACAAGCGGGTGCAGCACGGCAGCCGCGGCGAGGGCGACGTCGAGCTGGCGAAGTCGAACATCATGCTGGTGGGCCCCACCGGCTGCGGGAAGACGCTGCTCGCGCAGACCCTCGCCCGCATGCTCAACGTGCCCTTCGCGATCGCGGACGCGACTGCGCTGACCGAAGCCGGCTACGTCGGCGAGGACGTCGAGAACATCCTGCTCAAGCTGATCCAGGCCGCCGACTTCGACGTGAAGAAGGCCGAGACCGGGATCATCTACATCGACGAGATCGACAAGATCGCCCGCAAGAGCGAGAACCCCTCGATCACCCGCGACGTGTCGGGCGAGGGCGTGCAGCAGGCGCTGCTGAAGATCCTGGAGGGCACCACCGCATCGGTGCCGCCCCAGGGGGGTCGCAAGCATCCCCACCAGGAGTTCATCCAGATCGACACGACGAACATCCTCTTCATCTGCGGTGGCGCCTTCGCCGGCCTCGAGAAGATCATCGAGAGTCGCATCGGCCGGCGCGGCATCGGGTTCGGGGCGGATGTGCGTACTTCCCGGGAGCGCGACACGGGCGAGCTGTTCGCGGACGTGCTGCCCGAAGACCTGATGAAGTTCGGCCTCATCCCCGAGTTCATCGGCCGCCTGCCCGTGATGGGTGTGGTCGACCCGCTCGACCGCGAGGCGCTCGTCGAGATCCTGGTCGAGCCGAAGAACGCGCTGGTGAAGCAGTACCAGAAGTTCTTCGAGCTGGAGGACGTCGAGCTCGAGTTCACCTCCGACGCCCTCGGCGCCGTCGCCGACCAGGCCCTCGCCCGGGGCACCGGCGCTCGCGGACTGCGCGCCATCCTCGAAGAGGTGCTCCTCGGGGTGATGTACGACCTGCCCAGTCGCGACGACGTCGGCAAGTGCCTGATCGACGACGACGTCGTGCTGCAGAAGGTCAACCCGACTCTCGTGCCACGCGCCGAGGTCCAGCGGCAGAGCCGCCCCCGCCGCGCGGCTTCCTGACCGTCCGGACCTACGTGACCGATCTCGGGGCGGCACTCGCCCGCCTCGATCGCACGCTGAACCACGAGGCCTCCTCCGCGTCCGGCATCGCGGCAGGCAAGATCGCCGGTCTGAGCCTCGAGCCGATGCACGAGCTGATGACGCTGCTCGGCGACCCCCACCGCTCCGCCCCGGTGGTGCACATCACCGGGACCAACGGCAAGGGGACCGTCGCGTCGATGATCACCGAGCTCCTCGTTGCCAACGGGTTGAGCGTCGGTACCTACTCGAGCCCTCACGTCGACACGATCAACGAACGCCTTCGACGCAACGGAGAGCCGATCGACGACGAGGAGCTCGCGCTGGTGCTCGACTCGGTGATGGATCTCGGCGATCTCGCCCGGTCGTCACCGAGCTGGTTCGAGGTGGTGACGGCGGCGGCGTTTCGCTGGTTCGCGGAGGTGGCCGTCGACGTGATGGTGGTCGAGGTCGGCCTGTTGGGCCGCTACGACGCCACCAACGTCGTCGACGCGGCGGTCGCCGTGATCACCAACGTGGGAGCCGATCACACCGACCTCGCCCCCGGGTGGGAGACGGCGGTCGCCTCCGAGAAGGCAGGCATCATTCGGCCCGACGCGGACGTGGTGCTGGGAGCGGTGTCCGACGAGGTTCGCGCCGTGGTCGACGCGGAGGGCCCGGCCCGCGTGATCGCGGTCGGCGACGGCATCGAGATCCTCGACGACCGCACCGCGATGGGCGGCCACGTCGTGAGCTTCACCACGCCGTGGGGGCAACACGACGGGATGTACGTGCCGCTGCACGGCGCGTCCCAGGCCGAGAACGCCGCGGTCGCGACCGCGGCGGTGGAGTCCTTCTTCGACCGACCGCTCAGCGACGACGTGAGCGAGCTCGCGATGGCGAGCGTCACCGCGCCCGGGCGCTGTGAGGTCGTCGCCCACCAGCCCCTCGTCGTCCTCGACGGCGCACACAACCGCGACGCCGCAGAGCACCTCGTCGACACGTTGACCACCGAGTTCTCACCCGTCGGGTCGCGCATGCTGGTCGTCGGGATGCTCACAGGTCGCACGCCGAGCGAACTGCTCGACGCCCTCGCGCCATACGGCTGGGACGTGGTGGTCGCCACCTCGGCGCCGAGCCCACGCGGGCTGAGGGCACGATCGCTCGCGTCGGAGATCTCAGCGTCGTTCGGACTGGAGCCCGAGGTGATCGACAACCCACGAGAAGCCGTCGAGCGACTACTCGTGGTGGCGGGCGACGACGACATGGTGGTGGTCGCCGGGTCCTTCTACCTGGTGAGCCCCGCTCGCGCCGCGATTACCGCGGCGAGCTGAGCGCCTCCTAGCCTGCTCGCCCCATGGACCGCACCTTGGTGATCTGCAAGCCCGATGCCGTCGAACGTGGGCTCGTCGGCGAGATCATCACTCGGCTCGAGCGCAAGGGTCTGCGCATCGTCGAGGCCCAGCTCCGCACGATCGACGCCGAGACCGCGGCGCGGCACTACGAGGAGCACCAGGGCAAGGGCTTCTACGACGACCTCGTCGCCTTCATCGGCCGTTCGCCGGCGATGGTGATGGTGGTGGAGGGGCCCGAGGACACCTGGAAGGTGGTGCGCACGATGATGGGCACCACCAACCCCCTCGAGGCCGCGCCCGGCACGATCCGCGGCGATCTCGGGGTGCTCTTCACCGAGAACCTGATCCACGGCTCGGACTCCCTCGAGTCCGCCAAGCGCGAGATCGCCATCTTCTTCGGGTAGCACCCCTACTGGAGACAGTGGAGGGCGTCGCCTAGCCTGTCGGATTCGCCCGGCCACCCGGTCGCGCACTTTTTCGCTCCCCATGGCTCGTTTCTCCTCGTTCTCCGGTGTCCTCGGCCGCGACATGGCCATCGACCTCGGCACTGCCAACACCCTCGTGTACGTACGCGGTGAGGGGATCGTGCTGCGCGAGCCGTCGGTGGTCGCGGTCAACGTCCATACCGGACAGCCGCTCGCGGTGGGCACCGAGGCCAAGCGCATGATCGGACGGACGCCGTCACACATCCGGGCGGTCCGGCCGCTTCGTGATGGCGTGATCAACGATTTCGAGATCTGCGAGAAGATGCTGCGCTACTTCATCCAGAAGGTGCACTCTCGCCGATTCGCCCGGCCCCGCATGGTGATCTGCGTGCCCGGCGGCATCACGGGCGTCGAGCAGCGCGCCGTGCAGGAGGCCGCCGAGTTCGCCGGCGCCGCCAAGCCGGCGTACATCATCGAGGAGCCGATGGCCGCTGCCATCGGCTCGGGGCTCCCGGTGCAGGAGCCGCGGGGCAACATGATCGTCGACATCGGCGGCGGCACCACCGAGGTCGCGGTGATCTCGCTCGGCGGCGTGGTCGCCAGCCAGTCGGTGCGCGTCGCGGGCGACGAGCTCGACGAGGCAATCATCCAGTTCGTGAAGAAGGAGTACAGCCTGGCGCTGGGCGAGCGCACTGCTGAGGAGGTCAAGATCCACCTGGCCTCCGCGTGGCCCCTCGTCGAGGAGGTCCGCGCCGAGGTCCGCGGGCGAGACCTGGTGACCGGGCTGCCCAAGACCGTCGTGACCACCAGCGACGAGGTGCGCGAGGCCATCGAAGAGCCCGTCGCCGCGATCGTCGACGCGGTGAAGTTCACGCTCGACAAGACGCCGCCCGAGCTGGCGGCCGACATCATGGAGCAGGGGATCGTGCTGGCCGGTGGAGGGGCGTTGCTGACCGGCCTGCCAATGCGACTCGAGCACGAGACGGGAATGCCGATCCGGCTGTCGCCGAATCCGCTGGATGCCGTCGCGCTCGGATCAGGACAGTCGCTCGAGGAGTTCGAGGCCCTGCGTGGTGTGCTGTTCGCATCCACCCGCGACTGACCACTGAAGGCTCGCACCCATGGTGGCTCGACAAGGTCGACGAGGACGTCCGCGCTTCACCATCCTCGTCATGACGCTGCTGTCGGTGACGGTCCTCACTCTCGACTCGAAGGACGTGCCGGTGCTCGGCTCGATCCGCGAGGGGATGATGAGCGCGCTCTCCCCGGTCGAGTCCGCGGCGCGCACAGTCGCCACGCCCTTCCGCAACGCGTGGAACGGGATCTCCGACTACGACGACCTCGAGGCCGAGAACCAGGAGCTCCGTGAGCAGCTCGACGCGCTGAAGGGCCGGGAGCTGAACACGGAAAGCTTCGAGGAAGAGGTGAAGAAGCTCCGCGAGCAGCTCAACGTGCCGTTCGTGACCGGCTTCGACGTCGAGGTGGCCCAGATCGCCACCGGAAACTTCTCGAGCTTCGACGACTTCACTGCTCGGATCGACAAGGGCAGCGACCACGGCGTCCAGGTGGGCATGCCGGTCGTGACCTCTGCCGGGCTGATCGGCAACATCGAGCGGGTCTCGCCGGATCGGTCCGTCGTGCACCTCATCACCGATCCGGACTTCGGCGTGGGGGTGCGGCTGAAGTCGAATGCGTTCGGCGTGGGCCGCGGCTCGGGCCCGAAGAGCCCGTTCATCGTCGACCGCGGCATCGGCCTCGACGTCGAGGTCGCCGAGGGTGATCCCGTGTCGACCAGTGGTCAGGAACGGGCGAAGTTCCCCAAGGAGCTCCCGATCGGCACGGTGAGCAAGATCACGCGGAGCCAGTCGGATCAGACCCAGATCCTGGAGGTCGACCTCGCCGCCGATCTCGGCCGCCTCGACTACGTGCAGGTGCTCGAGTGCCTGCCCCGCGACGTGGGTGAGACCGATGCCGGGGGAGTCCCGCCGTGCTGACCGACTGGGGCCAGATCGTCCGGTGGACCCTGGTCGTGGTGACGACGCTCATCCTGCAGGTGGCCGTCGCCGCGCAATTCCCGGTCTGGGGCGTGGTCGCCGACCTCATGGTGCTGCTCGCGGTCTGCGCCGGCATCGTCGGCGGCCCGGCCCGCGGCGCGATCGTCGGCTTCTGGGCAGGATTGCTCTACGACCTCGCCCGTGACGGTCGCCTCGGCCTCTCGGCGCTCGCGTTCACCCTCGTGGCCTTCGCCGTCGGGTCACTGCTCGTGTCGGTCCTGTCGGTCCGCCGCCCGCTGGCCATGTTGATCGTGGGCCTGACCAGCGCGGCGGGCGAGCTGCTCTACGCCGTCGGCGGCGAGATCTTCGGCGAGCACACCCTCACCCATCCCCGATTGTGGGTCATCGTGGGGGTCATCGCCCTCGTCAACGCCCTGCTGTCGCCGCTCGTCCTGAGAGCGTGTGCATGGGCTGAAGGTCCCGAGGAGCGCAGCTCTGCCATCGTGGGGATCCTCGATGGCTGAGCGAGACTCCTCCCGCGTCCGGCTGACGATCATCGGGATCGTCTGCATCTCCCTGTTCGGGAGCCTCTTCGCGCGCCTGTGGTACCTGCAGGGCGTGGCCCAGGACGAGTACGAGATCCAGGCGAACGCCGTCCACCTCAGGATCATCCACGAGGAGGGGCCCCGCGGCCGGATCCTCGACCGCAACGGAAAGGTCATCGTCGACAACCGCATCACCCTCGTGCTGGGACTCGACCGCCAGGCCCTTCGCGGCGTGGACGAGAAGGGTCGCGACGCGATGTTCGACCGACTCGCCGACACGCTCACCGAGTTCGGCATGCCGACGAAGTCCGCGGTCATCGAGTCGCGTTACGCCGACAAGCGGTGGGGCCCGCTCGAGTTCGTCCCTGTGGTCACCGACCTGCCCGCCCAGGACATCGAGCTCTACCTCGGCGAGCACGCGGAGGAATACCCCGGCGTCGTCGTCAAGCGGCGCTCGGTGCGGACCTACCCGTACGGCACGCTCGCCGCTCACCTCGTCGGCTACGTCGGCCAGATCAACCCCGAGGAGCTCGAGGCGAAACAGGCCGAGCAGGGCAAACCCGACCCCAACCAGCCCCGCGACGACCAGAAGAAGCCCTACGAGGGCGGCGACGAGATCGGAAAGGCCGGTGTCGAGGCCACCTTCGAGCGGGACCTGCGCGGCACGCCGGCGGACCGACGCATCCAGGTGGATGCGCGGGGCGACTACCTCACCACCGTCGAGGACGCGAAGGCCCGCCCGGGCGACGACATCTGGCTCACCGTCGACCTCGACGTGCAGGCCTACGCGGAGCAGCTGCTCCAGCAGCGCCTGAGCGCG
>DATEEV010000020.1:0-2245 GCA_035281005.1 Microthrixaceae bacterium
CTGTGCAGCGCACTCGGATTCGTCGGCATGGCGTTGCTCGTGGAGGGCACGCCGTACTGGCACTTCGCGGTCTCCATCATGTTGATCGCCGCCGGGATCGGCCTGGTGATGCCGCCCGCTACCAGCTCGATCATCTCCTCGTTGCCGATGGCGAAGGCCGGGGTGGGCTCGGCCGTCAACGACGTCACCCGGGAGGTGGGTGGCGCACTCGGCATCGCCGTCCTCGGCTCGATCGTCAACACCCTCTACTCGTCGCACCTCGACCTGTCCGCGGTACAGGCACAGATCCCGCCTGCCGGTGAGGCACAGTTCGCCGAAGCCCAGCCTGCGATCGAGGAGGGCATCGGTCCGGCCCTCGGGGTCGTCGAGGGAATCCGTCAGTCGGGCATTCCCGGCATCTCCCAGATCGCGGCCGGTATCGAGCACGCGGCTCGCACGGCCTTCACCGACGCCACCTCGGTCGCGTTCTTCGTGTCGGCCGCGGTCGCGGTCATCGCCGGGGTCGTCGTCTCCACCTTCATCCCCGATCGGATCGAAGGGCTGCAACACTCCGAGGTGCTCGAGATCGAGACGAAGGTCGGAGCCGAGGTCAGCACGGAGGCAGCCCGATGACCGCCACCGAGCCCACGAGCCAGTGCGATCCGCGCATCGCCCGCAGCAGAGCCGCGGTGCTCGACGCCACCCTCGAGCTGCTGACCACACGCGGCGTCGGAGCGGTGACGATCGACGGCATCTCCCGCGCCAGCGGCGTCGCCCGCACCACCATCTACCGCCACTGGTCGTCGGCCAACGAGATACTCGCCGAGGCCGCGGCGACGACCCAGGAGGCGGAGCCCGACGAGCTCACCGGCCCGCCGCGCGACGTGCTCGGCGCTGTGCTGCGCACGCTCGTGGCCAAGCTGACCGGCGAACGGCTCGGCTGCGTGCTCCCGTTCCTGGTCGAGGCCGGCAACCGCGACCCCGAGCTGATGTCGCTGCAGCGCGAGGTCGTGCGCGCGAAGCGCGCCCGCGCCACCGCCTACCTCGAACAGCTCCGCGACGAGGGCGTGCTCAACGCGGACGCCGACATCGCGGTCACCCTCGACCGATTGGTCGGGCCGATCTTCTACCGGCACCTGGTCAGTCGCGAGCCGATCGACGACGCGTACATCGACGAGCTGGTCGATGCCGTGGTCCGCGACGTCACGGCGCGCTGACGCCGGCCTCACCCACTCGGACCCTCAGGTCGAGCAGCCTTCGGCCGGGATGTCAGCCCGGAAGCTGCAGGCTCTTCAGCTCGAAGTACTCATCGAGGCCGAAGCGGCCGCGCTCGCGGCCGTTGCCGGACTGCTTGTAGCCACCGAACGGTGCCTGCTGGTTGAAGGCACCACCGTTGATGTCCACCTGGCCGGTGCGCATGCGCCGGGCCACCGCCGTGGCGCGCTCCACATCCTTGCCCTGTACCGCACCGGCGAGGCCGTAGATCGTGTCGTTGGCGATGCGGACCGCGTCGTCGTCGTCGTCATAAGCGATGATCGACAGCACCGGCCCGAAGATCTCCTCCCGGGCGATGGTCATGTCAGGCGTCACGTCGGCGAAGACAGTCGGCTTCACGTAGTAGCCCTTCTCGAACTCGTCAGGCTGCTCCGGCCCGCCGATCACGAGCGTGGCTCCCTCGTCGATGCCCTTCTGGATGTAGGCCCGGACGCGCTCCTGGTGGGCCTTGGACGACAGTGGGCCGAGTGAGTGGAGGAGGTCGGGCTCGTCGGCCTTGGGGTCGACCAGGCGGACCTTCGATGCCTCATCCGCGATCGCGTCGACGAACTCCTGCTGACGACTCCGCGGCACGAGCAGCCGCGTGAGGGCCGAACAGGTCTGGCCGGAGTTGATGTAGCAGCCGAACACCGCGGTCGTCGCGATCGCGGCGGGGTCGGCGTCGTCGAGGACCACGTTCGCCGACTTGCCGCCGAGCTCGAGGTGGACGCGTTTGATGTTCTCGGCCGCGGCCTTCGTGACGGCCTTGCCCGCCCGGCCGGAGCCGGTGAACGACACCATGTCGACGTCGGGATGACCGGCGATGGCCTCGCCGACCTCCTCACCGCTGCCGACGACCATGTTGAACACGCCCGCAGGCAGCCCGACCTCGTGGATCGCCTCGGTGAGCAGATAGGCGTTGAGCGGGGTGACCTCGGACGGCTTGAGCACCACCGTGCAGCCCGCCGCGAAGGCCGGGGCGATCTTGCACACGATCAGGTAGAGGGGGTAG